>DAOUAG010000039.1:0-10235 GCA_034433815.1 Dehalococcoidia bacterium
GCGACCGCGCATCCGATGACGCCGCCGCCAATGATAACGACTCTCATGAGGAATGCCGCCACCGCAGCTTAAAGGCTGCGGCATCGCCCGCGCACGGATGCATGCCCCAGCCTTGAGGCTGGGGTGGCGCACCCGCCGCGGCCCACGGATACATGCCCCAGCCTTGAGGCTGGGGTGGCGCACCCGCCACCGCGCACGGATACATGCCCCAGCCTTGAGGCTGGGGTGGCCCCACACCGACCATCAGCCGCCGCCCACGGCCCGCACGATCTCGACGCTGTCGCCGTCACGAACGGTGGCGGCCGCCCATTCCCGCCGCGGGACGACCTCGCCGTTGACGGCCACGGCCACCTGTTGGGGGTTTGCGCCCAAGAGCTCCAACAGCGCCGAGACGGTGACGGCGGCCTGCAGGTCCTTCGTCTTGCCGTTCAAGGTGATGGTGATCATGGGCTCACGGTGTGGACATCGGCCCAGGCCGTGTCCAGTACCTCGCGCAGCTCCCGCGCGGCCCGCTCCGGCGAGCGGGATCCTAGGATGGCGGATATGACGGCCACGCCGCTGGCTCCTGCTCGCACTACCTCCGCCACACGCGCTGCGACGATGCCGCCGATGGCCAACACAGGTATGGCCACGGCGCTGCTCACCTCGCGCACTAGGGTCGGCCCAGCACCAGGCGCCCCGGGGTGTGAATTCGTCTCGTATACGGGCCCAGCCACCAGGTAGTCCCGGCAGTCTCCCCACGCGCGCGCCGCCGCCTCCCGCGAGTGGACCGATTGACCCACCAGAAACGGGCGCTCCGGCCGGGCGACCCCAGCCGCAGCCTCTGGTAGGTGGACCCCATCGGCCGCGCAGGCCAGGGCGACCTGCAAGGGCCCGTTGATCACCAGCAGCGCCCGGCCGCCTATCGCCGCTCGCAAGCGCCTGCCGAGGGACGTCATCTCTGCGACAGGGAGGTCTTTCTCCCGCATCTGCACCATGTTCACGCCGCCGGCCACGGCTTCGTCCACCGCTTTCACCAAAGCGTCTTCACCGCCCGCCAAACGGCGGTCGGTCACCAGCATTAGCGCCGGGAGAGGGAGCCGTGGGACAGCGGAGGTCATCGCAGTGCCTTCCGGCGGCCGCGCGGGCCTCACGAGGGTCTGGCGACGCCCTCTACCGGGCTGGACGCCTCCGCCAGCTCCTTGCGGGGGATGCGGCCGGCCAGATAGGCCTGGCGCCCGGCCTGCACGCCCAGGCGGAAGGCCTCGGCCATGCGCACTGGGTCCTTGGCCTGGGCTATGGCCGTGTTCACCAGGACCGCACTGGCTCCGATCTCTAGAGCCAGGGCCGCGTCGGAAGGCGCCCCCAGTCCAGCATCGACGACGACAGGCACCGAGGCGTTCTCCACTATGATCTGTATCTCCTCCAACGTAAAGATGCCGCGCCCGGAGCCTATGGGCGACCCCAACGGCATCACCGTAGCGCAGCCGATCTCTTCGAGCTGCCGGGCCAGGACGGGGTCCGCGTGGATATACGGCAGGACGTGAAACCCTTCGGCGATGAGGGTCTTGGCCGCCTCAAGGGTCGCGACGGGGTCCGGCAGAAGATATTTGGGGTCCGGGATGACCTCCAGCTTGATGAGGTCAGAACCCGTCAGCTCGCGGGCCAGACGGGCCGTGAAAAGGGCCTCTTCGGCGGTACGGCAACCTGCGGTGTTGGGCAGAATCGTGTAGCGGCTCCAGTCCAGGTAGTCCATAAGGTTGGGTTCGCCGGGGCGGTCCAGGGGCAGGCGGCGGATGGCCACCGTGACCATCTCAGCGCCCGAAGCCTCGATGGCGTCCCGCATCTCCTCCATGCTCCGGTATTTGCCGGTGCCGACGATGAGCCGCGAGCGGAATTTCCTGCCGGCGATGATAAGGGGATCGTCATTCATGGCTCTCTCCCCGCTTTGTGCGCTGGCGCAGCGATCTCTTCCCCATGCACCCGCTTGGGGCGCTCCTCGCCCAGGTGCCGGGAGATCTGCATGGAGCAGAACTTAGGGCCGCACATGGAGCAGAACTCGGCGTGCTTGAAAACGTCGTGGCCCAGGGTCTCATCGTGCATGCGCCGGGCCGTCTCTGGGTCCAGGGACAGCTCGAACTGGCGCTCCCAATCGAAGTTATACCTGGCGCGAGATAGCTCATCGTCGCGCTGCCTTGCCCCCGGATGGCCGCGGGCCACATCGGCGGCGTGGGCAGCGATCTTATAGGCGATGACGCCCTGTTTCACGTCCTCCAGATCAGGCAGACCCAGGTGCTCCTTGGGAGTTACGTAGCAAAGGAGCGATGCGCCGTACCAGCCGATCATAGCGGCCCCAATGGCGGAGGTGATGTGATCGTACCCGGGAGCGATATCGGTGACCAGGGGCCCGAGGGTGTAGAAGGGCGCGCCATCGCACCACTCCTGCTGCTTCTCCACGTTCATCTGTATCTGATCCATGGGCACATGGCCAGGCCCCTCCACCATCACCTGGCAGCCCTTTGCCCTCGCCCGCTTCGTCAGCTCCCCGAGGGTGCGCAGCTCGGCGAACTGAGCCTCATCAGAGGCGTCGGCGATGCAGCCCGGCCGGAGGCTGTCTCCCAGCGAGAAGGTGACATCGTACTTGGCGAAGATGTCGCATATGTCGTCGAACCGCTCGTACAGCGGGTTCTGCCGGTGGTGGTAGAACATCCACTGGGCCATGATCGCCCCGCCCCGGGAGACGATGCCCGTGATGCGGTTCACCGTAAGGGGCAGGTACTCCAGCAGGATCCCGGCGTGGATCGTCTGATAATCGGTGCCCTGCTTCGCCTGGTGCTCGATCATCTCGATGAAGTCATCCGGCGTCAGGTCCTCCACCCTCTTGACAGTGGTCACGGCCTGGTAGATGGGCACGGTGCCCACCGGCACGGTCGCCTCGTCGATGATGGCCTGGCGGATGCGGTCGATATCGCCGCCCGTCGAGAGGTCCATTACGGTATCGGCGCCGTAGCGGACGGCGGTGCGCAGCTTCGCCAGCTCGTTCTCGATGTCCGAGGTGACGGCGGAGTTGCCGAAGTTGGCGTTGATCTTGACAGTGCAGGCCCTGCCGATGCCGATGGGGTCGAGCCTCTTCGCCAGGTGGTTGATGTTGGCCGGGATCACCATTCGGCCCCGGGCCACCTCTTCGCGCACCAGTTCAGCAGGCAGCCCTTCCTTCTCGGCCACCCGCCGCATAACGTCGGTGATAACGCCCTCGCGGGCCAGGGCGATCTGCGTTGCCGGCTTCGCTCCGTTCTGTCCCATGCCTTGCTTCCCTTCTAGACCCCTATTCAACAAAACCGCCGCTGGGCTGACCAGCGGCGTCTTGTCCTCATCTCGTTCCCTTCGCTGGCATTACCCAGATCAGGTCCGGCGGTCGGCGGCGGATCCTGCCGCCCTCTCAGCCCGGGGCCCCGAGCTCCCGCTATTCCGTTAACTATAGCGTAGCACCCGCTCGCTGCGCTGACAACCGAAGGGCGGTTCGGCGCGCGGGCGCTTCCCCTCGCATCCGGCCTAGGGCCTCCAACGCCAGAAGTGGTCCAGCGGGCCGTAGCCATGCCCCACGGGATAGGCATGCTTTAGAGCCTCCGTCAGGTACTCCTTGGCCTTGCGCACCGCTTCGGGCACGGCATTGCCCATGGCGAGATGGGCTGCGATGGCGCTGGCGAAGGTGCAACCGGTGCCGTGGGTGCTCCTGGTCTCGATGCGGGGGCCCGCGTATTCCCAAAGTTCGCGCCCGTCGGAGAGAACGTCCACCACTGTTTCTCCCCCGCGGTGGCCGCCCTTGATGACGGCGCAGCGGGGCCCCATGGCAACGATATCGCGGGCCGCCTCCCGCACGTCCGCCTCCGTCTTCAGACCTCGCCCCAGCAGTGCTTCCGCCTCCGGCAGGTTGGGGGTGACTACCTCGGCTAAGGGGAACAGGAGTTCGCGCAAAGCACGGATGGCATCCTCGCGCAACAGCCGCGCCCCGCTCTTGGACACCATCACCGGATCGACGACCAGATGCGGCAAGTTATGCTCGCGCACCTTGGCCGCCACTACCTCGATGATGGCGGCATTGGCGATCATGCCCGTCTTGACGGCGTCCGGCCGGATGTCCGTCACCACGGCCTCGATCTGGGCAGCGACGATCTCCGGCGGCAGTTCGTATACCCCGGAAACGCCGGTGGTGTTCTGGGCGGTTATCGCCGTTATGGCGCAGGTGCCGTATACGCCCAGGGCGGCGAAGGTCTTCAGGTCCGCCTGGACGCCGGCCCCCGCACTGGAGTCCGACCCGGCGATGGCGAGGACGGAGCGCATGGCGTCTCAACGGTAGCCGCCATCCGGGAGCCGGTCAAGGATGCGTTATTGGACGGAGAAGGCGGCGTGCATCCCCTCTTGGTAGTGGGACTCGTCCTCTTCCACAATATTGCACAAAAGCACGTACTTGCCCGGGTCCAACTTCACCGTCAGCTCCTCAGTGCCCCCGCTCTCGAACTCCTCAATCTCGTCCACGACCGTGATCCCTGCCCCCTCCTCGTCCACGGATCCGTCGGCCTTGGTCGGGAGCTTGTCGGGCGCGAGGTCGGTCTTCACGATGACGAGCTCGTGCTTCTCCTTGCCCTCGTTCTTGGCGACGAAAGTGATGTCGCCAGCGGCGGCCGACGCCGGCTCCGGCGAGACGATGAATTCGCTAAGGGTGACGTTGACCTTTGCGGCTTGGCCCCCGCCAGTGGTCTCCTTGTCCTCATCATCACCGCCGCAGGCGGCGACAACCATCGCAACCGCCGCAAGGGCAGCGACGAGAGATAGAAAGGCACGATTCGGCAAACGGAACATCCTGGCCCTCCCTAGCTTGATCCAATGTGGTCCTGATGCGGGTACTGGCATTATGAGCCCGAGCTGATGTGATGTCAATACATCATTCGCAGGTGTTGACTCACCTTGAGACGTTGGCTATAACTACAGGTGCGATGAGGCCCCCGCTCCGCTCTCCGCGCGCCGCTGTCTTGTTCTTAGTTCTCGCGGCTCTCGTCGCTTTGGCCGTCGCTTGCGGTGGCAGCCAGGAACCTCCGGGCTTGAAGCACGACATCCACGTCCACTTGGATGAGTGGAGCGTGAAGGTAGACCCCCCTAGCATCACGGGACGGGCCATCGTCAACGTAGGCGGCCACAACCATGGTAAATACCCCCACCAAATCACAATCATAGAGACGGACCTCGATCCCGCCCAGCTACCCATCTCCCAAGCGCGGGTCGACGTCAAGGCCATCGGCGACCCCGTCGCGGCCTTCGATGTCCCGGCGTCCGACGGCGGGCAGGGGCTCCAGGTGGTGTCGGCCGAGATGAAGCCAGGCAGGTATGTGATCTTCTGCGCCATCCCCGGCCACTACCAGCAGGGCATGTACACCAGTTTCGAGGTGCTGGCCGCCCAGTAGGCCCTGCCCTCGAGCCGCCTGTCCGCTATAATTCCCCATCGGAGCTCGGCTCTATGGTGGAACGCATCGCCGTCGCCTCGGACCAACAACAGCAGCTCTGCGATATCACCGGCCTGGTGAACAGCGCCCTTCGCCGGCTGGGGGCGAGAGAGGGGGTCTGTCACCTCTACGTCCCCCACACCACGGCCGGCATCATCGTCAACGAGAATGCGGATCCTGATGTAGGCACCGACATCATGAACTGGCTGGAGGGTCTGGCGCCCCGGCACGGTCAGTACCGCCACGCTGAGGGCAACGCCCACGCCCATATCAAGGCCGCCCTCGTCGGGCAGTCGGCCGCCATCCCCATCGAGGACGGGCGCTTGGCCCTGGGCACGTGGCAGGGCGTCTTCCTGGCCGAATTCGATGGCCCCCGACGCCGGACGGTGCTGGTCAGCGTGGTGACATGATGGACGACAGCCTGGACGACGCCATCGATCGGGCTGCCCGCATCGTGTTGGAGGCGCGCCACCTGGTGGCGCTGGTGGGCGCTGGCCTCTCCGCAGAGAGCGGCATCCCCACGTTCCGCGGCCCCGGCGGCCTCTGGACCAAGTACGGGGAGCCCGACTTCCGGGACTACGACCGCTTCCTGCAAGACCCCAAGCGCTGGTGGGAGGAGCGCATGCGCCCCTCCAGCACTCTAGGCGAACTGGTGGAGGCCCTGAACCGCGCTGTCCCCAACGAGGGGCATTTCGCCCTGCGCCGGCTGGAGGAGATGGGCTACCTGAAGCACATCATCACCCAGAATATCGATAACCTGCACCAGTTGGCCGGCAGCGTGAACATCAGCGAGATCCACGGCAACCGGACGAAGCTGCGCTGCACGGGCTGCGGCCGCCGCTGGCCGCTGGAGGAGTTCTCCTTGGAGGAGCTGCCACCCCATTGCCCCCACTGCGGCGGCATCGTCAAAAGCGACACGGTCATGTTCGGCGAGCCCATCCCCCGGGACGTCCTGGACGAATGCATCCGGCAGACCAGGATGTGCGACGCCATGATGCTGGTGGGCACCAGCGCCGTCGTCTATCCGGCGGCCGGCTTCCCGGTGGACGTCAAACGATCGGGCGGGCGGCTCATCGAGGTGAATCCCAACGAGACGGCCCTTACGGAGCTGGCGGACGTAGTCCTACGGGCGCCGGCCGGCGAGGTCCTGCCCAAGGTCGTCGCCCGGGTGGAGGAGCTGGCGGCTCATAAGGACGCCCGCGCGTGAGGGCATCTCCCGAATCGGAAGGCCCCGGGGACAAGGAGCGCAGAATGAAACAGGCACTTGAAGGCATTCGGGTCCTGGACCTGACCATATGGCAACAGGGGCCCATGGCGGCAGCCATGCTGGCCGACTGGGGCGCCGACGTGATCAAGATCGAGGGGCCGGATACGCCAGACCCCGGCCGCTCTCTCGTGCGCTACGAACCAACCCCCGGCGGTCCCAACGCCTACTTCGAAACACACAACCGCAACAAGCGGGGGATCGTCCTGGACCTCAAGACGGAGGCAGGGCGTGGCGTCTTTTACCGGCTGGTGGAGAAGGCCGACGTGGTCATCCAGAACTTCCGCGCAGGCGTCAACGACCGCCTAGGCATCGACTACGAGACGCTGCGCAAGATCAACCCGAGGATCATCTTCTGCCAGGCCACTGGGTTCGGCCTCAAGGGCCCGGATGCCGCCAAGCCGGCTCTGGACCCCTTGGCTCAGGCCCGCGGGGGACTCATGAGCGTGACGGGGGAACCAGAGGGCCCGCCGACGCGCACCTTCGCCGGCTTTGCGGATCAGGTCAGCGCCTTCCTCCTGGCCTGCGGCATCATGGTGGCCCTCTTCCATCGCGAACGGACCGGGGAGGGCCAACTGGTTACCGGTTCGCTCCTTCAGAGCGTCATCGGCGTCCAGGCCTTCAACATCGCCAGCTACCTGATGACAGGCACCTACGGCGGCGCGCCGGTGCCGAGGGTCCCCCGCCGGCTCACCAATCCCCTCTGGAATCACTATCGCGCCCAGGACGGGCGCTGGCTCATGTTGGCGATGGCTCAGATCGGGCGTTACTGGCCCCACTTCCGCAAGGCCATGCAGGAGGCTACCGGCGAGCTGTTGGGACCGGAGCAGCTGAGCATCGACTGGATCAGAATGCATGCCACGGATGTGATGCAGCTCATCGACCGCCTGGACGACGCCTTCGCTTCCAGGCCCTCGCAGTACTGGCTAGAACTCGCCAGGCGTTACGATCTCCTGGTAGAGGCCGTGCGGGACTACAGCGAGATCGCCTCGGACCCCCAGGTTGTCGAGAACGAAATGCTGACGACCTTGGAGCACCCGGTGCACGGGCGCCTGCCCATCGTCGCCCCGCCAGTGGGCCTCAGCCTGACCCCCGCAACCATCCGCCGTCCGGCGCCGGAGTTCGGCCAGCACACGGAGGAGGTGCTGTTGGAGGCGGGTTACACCTGGGAAGAGATCGCTGCGCTACGCCAGCAGGGCGCCATTGGCCATCGCTAGCGGCGGCGGCCCTGGCTCATCAGCTCCCGCAGCTTGCGCAACGTGCGAAAGAGGATAACCCGCACGTTGGCCTCGCTGAGCCCCATGATTTGGGCGATCTGGGCGTTAGAGAGTTCTGCGTCGAACTTGAGGGCCACTATGTCTTGCTCTCGCTGGGGAAAGGTGCGTAAGAGCTGAGCGACGGTGGCGATGTCCTCTCGCAAGAGTATGTCGCCCTCCACAGACTCCCGGCCGGGAGCGATGGCTTTCAGGACGTCAGGGTCCACTATGCTTTCCCGGCCCTGGCGGCGTGCGTAGCTTATGACGACGTTGCGGGCGATGGTGAAGAGCCAGGTGGAGTAGGCCTCATCGTTGCGCAGGGAGTCCGCCTTCAGAAAGGCCCTCTCGAATATCTCGGACGCCAGGTCCTCCGCCACCTGAGCGTTGTGCACGCGGCCGTAGACGTAGGCGAAGACGCGAGGGAAGTACTGCCGGTATTTTTCGGCGAAGTCGTCTAGGCGACGAGCGGCGGCTGCGGTCGTGCCGAGGGCAGGCGAGGTCGGGAAGCTGCGGGCTTTCATAGCGGGGGGCGCACTCCTCTCCTGGAGCCTAGTGGACAAGCAGCGTAGTTATGTGCATAATGACACAGGAATTCCATATCGGCATAAATCAAAGTAGTATTGGCCTTCTCGCATTGCCGCGCCGATACATTTGGTTTGGCCTTCCAATATGGAATTGAACTTCTACTGTTCCGGTAGGGTTCACTATAGGCAGGGCGTTTCAGGGCTGTCAAGGCTCTGCACGACAATAAAAAGAGAAAAATGCAAAAGCGGGGGTAAGAAACCATGGCCAGAAAGTGGAATTTCCTGAGCAACTACGGCCTCGTCCTCACCCACCTCTTCCAAAACCCCCGCGCGACGCTGCGAGAGATCGCCCGCGGCACGGACCTCACGGAGCGCGCCGTCTACCAGATAGTGCGCGAGCTGGAGGTCAACGGCTTCATCCAGAAAAGGCGAGTCGGGCGCCCGAACATCTACACCGTAGTGGAATCCCAGCTTTTCAGCTTCCCTGTATACCAGGGTCTGAACGTGGCGCAAATGATCACGGCTCTGCGCCGTATATTGGATGAGCACCGGGCCTCGGCAGAATCCGCGGCTCCAGGCACCTAGGGCCCGAAGGTGACCCTCAGCTCCCCCTCCTCGTAGGCCCAGGCCTGCGCCTGGCGGTAGCGCAGATGTGGGGGCAGCGGCAAGACGCAGCGCCGGCCGTCCAGGTGTACTTCGACGGTCTCATCCGTCTGCTCCAGGCTCAGATCCTCCCGGCGCGCGAAAGGCAGGCTAATGCGCAAGACGTGGCGGCCGTCCACCTGGAGGAACCCTCTCGTCGGAAGGCGGCAGAGGATGGCCGCTGGCTGGCGCCCGGCATAGGCCGCTTCGGCTAGCGCCGCCAAGGGCTCGATGCCCCGCGGCGGCGCTGGGGCCAAGCCGACTGCCAGCAGTGGCACTGGGGCCGCAGCATCGCCGAGGGCCCGAAGCGCCGTCTTCCCCTCGTGGCGCAGATCGGCGAAGAAGGGATCGGTGACCTCGTCCGGGATGATGCGGTTCACCATCAGGGCGTCCACACCGTAGCCGAACAAACTTAGGCCGGCCAAGGACCGCCGGATCTCTTCCGTCGCCCCGGAATCGGCGGTGGTGACCAGCCTGACGGAGGTCACCGCATGATCGGTAAGAGCGTCACGCAGGCCCGCCAACCGCGAAAGGATACCTCGGCCCCGCTCCATCAAGTCGTCGCCGGCCGTGGCATAATCGCCGGCGAAGGCGCGAAGGAAGGGCTCGAAGATGGTCTGCTCCCTGGGGGCAAAGAGCCGGTTCAGCCAGCGAGCCGCCGCATCCAGGGCCGGCGGCAGGTCCAAGAAGTGCCCCAAGGAGCCGGCGTCGACGACGATTACATCGAAGCCACCCTGAGTGACCTGCGCCTCGAGGCCTAGCAGGCGGCCCACCTGAATCACCCCCGGCAGAGCTACCAGGTCTTCCGCCAAGCCGCTTTCCATACCCCGCCACTCCAATAGGTCGGCGACCCACTGCCGCAACTCTGCGGAGGAGTCATGGCCATGGCCCGCTTCTGCCGCCCAGAGCCCTTCCTCGATGTTCACAGGCCCCGGGCCCAGGGCCGAGCCCAGGCAGGCACCGATGCCGTCTCCAAGGCCGAAGGACAGCACCTTGACGCCTGTGCGGGCTACAGCAGCTGCCGTGGCGGCAGCCATGGTGCTAACGCCGCTGCCGCCCTTCCCAGAAAAGA
>DAOUAG010000040.1:0-15588 GCA_034433815.1 Dehalococcoidia bacterium
CCAGTGCTTCTGGTAGAAGCCCTCGCCGCGGACGCCGTCAGGGTAGCGGGCCAGGGTGAGGGGCCTGTCGCGGAGGTGGGGCAACATGTAGCGCGAGACGCTGGCCAGGTAGGCGAGGAGGTGGCGCTTGGTCAGCGCGGGACGGCCCTCGACTGCCGGCCACATCTCCTTGTCGAGGTTGGTCAGGCTGATCTCGTGGCCCTCGACCCGAAGAATCATCTCGTTGGACGGCACCGCAAGCTGCTGTAATACGTCCTCCACCGTGCCGGCAGAAACGCTCTCGACAACCCCGGCAGGGGGCGGCACAGGGGCCTGCCGGCGCACCTCGGTTGGCGCCTTATCTTCTCGCAATCCAAGGAAGACGGGGGAGCGCAAGCGCCCATCCGGCGTCCACTCGGCGAAGCGCACGCGGGCCACCAGTTCGGGCCGGACCCAGTTCGTCGGGGCGTTCAGCGGCGGCTCCTCAGCGAAGGGGCAGTCCCTGGTCCGAAGGGCATCGAGGCGCTGTCGTAGCCACGCTAGCGTGCGGTCATCGAAGCCCGAGCCGACATGTCCGGCGTAAACGAGGTTTCCGTCATCGTAGTACCCCAGCAAGAGGGCGCCGAAGGAGTCGCCGCGGCTGCCCGCGCCAGCGCTATAACCGCCGATGACGAACTCGTCTTCCAGCGTCTTCTTGATCTTGAGCCAAGCGCGGGACCGGCGGCCCGCTTCGTACAGGCCATCCCTGCGCTTCGCTACTACACCCTCGAAACCGAGCGCCACAGCGGCATCATAGGCCTCCTCCCCGTCCTCCTCGAAGTGCTCGAGAAGGCGTACGGCGTTCCTCGGGGCAAGGATGGCGGATAGGAGCGACTTTCGCTGCCAGAGAGGCGCCGCCGTCAGGTCCCAACCGCCCGCGTACAGAAGGTCGAACACGTAATACACGACTGGGATCGTAGCTTCTGCGCGCCGGATATCGGCCGGGCCGGCAAGACCGATGCGCTGTTGGAGAAGAGCGAAAGAAGGGATGCCGCGCTCATCCAGGGCGACGATCTCTCCATCCAGGACAAGGCCGCCTTCAGGTTGCTCGGCCAGCTCACTAGCCAAAGAAGGGTATTGAGCCGTCATGTCCAGGCCTCGGCGCGAGAGGAGCCGCACTCGGCCGCCGCCGACGATAGCAATGGCCCGGACGCCATCCAGCTTGGGTTCAAAGAGCCAGCCCGGGGCCGAGAAGGGCCGCTCCGCCAAGGTGGCGAGCATCGGCTTGACGGTGCGCGGCAAAGCAGCCTGGCGGGCCCCCGTTGCGTCCTGCGGACGGACGATCAGCCGCCGGCCCCTGGGCGGCAAGTGGCCCGCCTTTAGGTCGTCGATGCTGAGCCCAGACAACACCGAGCGTTCCTGCGCCAAGACGTCGCGCTCGCCGGTGGCGAAGGCATCGTCGTGTTTGATGAGCAACCACTGGTTCTCGCCGGGACGCGTGCGTACCAGCGCCCAAGAGCCCTTTAGCTTCTGGCCGCGCAATAGCAGCGAGAGTTTACCGCGTTCCAACCCTTCTCTGACTCGCCGCTCGGCCTCGTCGCGGTTGTGGAACCAGAGTTGGCCGCCCTCGTCTGGAGAATAGGTTCCGGCATCCCAGACTATGACCTCGCCCGCGCCGTACTCGCCTTTGGGAATGACGCCCTCGAAAGACGCGTAGTCCAGAGGGTGGTCCTCCACCATTACGCATAGGCGCCGGGCCTCCGGGTTAAGGGATGGACCCTTAGGGATGGCCCAAGACTTTAGGACGCCGTGGAGCTCTATCCGAAAGTCGTAGTGTAAGCGCGAGGCGTTGTGCTTCTGGACGACAAAGATAAGGGGCCCGTACGACGGCGGCGCCCCCTCGGGGCGCGGCTCTGGGCTGCGCCCGAAGTCCCTCTTCCGACGGTACTCATCGAGCATCCATCCCATTATGGCACCCGGGCGCTGATTTCTGTGGATTTGTGGACGCTGTGGATAAATGCCTTGCGGCGCTACATTGCCCCGGCACAGAATGGGGGTGCTTCCCGATCCGAGCCGTAGCGGTCCAGGAAGAAGGGACTCGCCGGGAGCAACGGGCGACCGCAAGCCCCGGCGAGACCTGGAAGCCAGAAGCCACCGCGGTTCAGCCCGGGAAGCTTTTATTTTTCAGACGCCTCCTTGAAGGGGCTGCCCCTGCCCGTTACACTTCTGCCGTGGCCAATATCATCATCATGGGCGCCGCTGGGCGCGACTTTCACAACTTCAACGTCGTCTACCGCCACAGCCGCCGCGATCGCGTCGTCGCCTTCACGGCAGCCCAGATCCCCGACATCTCTGGCCGCACCTACCCGGCAGAGCTAGCGGGCCCCCTCTATCCAACGGGGATCCCAATCTACCCGGAGGAGGAACTCCCGCACCTGATACGGGACCTGCGGGTGGACCAGGTGCTCTTCGCCTATAGCGACGTCTCCCACGTGGAGGTGATGCACAAAGCCTCCGTCGCCCTGGCCGCCGGCGCGTCCTTCGGTCTACTGGGCCCCAGCGCTACGATGCTGCAGAGCCGTAAACCCGTTGTCTCCGTCTGCGCCGTTCGCACCGGAGCCGGCAAGAGCCCGCTGGTTCGCCAGGTTGTAAAGGTCCTGCGTTCGTGGGGGTTGCGAGCCTCCGTGGTCCGCCATCCGATGCCCTACGGCGACCTACGCCGACAGGTGTGCCAGCGCTTCGCTGTTCCCCAGGACCTCGACGTCCAGGAGTGCACCATCGAGGAGCGTGAAGAATACGAGCCACATATCAAGGAAGGCACCACTGTCTTCGCCGGCGTCGACTATGCCCGGGTCTTGCATGAGGCGGAGGCCGAGTCAGACGTAATCGTCTGGGACGGCGGGAACAACGACCTGCCTTTCTTCAGGCCCACTATCCACATCGTCTTGGCCGATGCCATGCGGCCGGGCCACGAGCTCCTCTACCATCCCGGCGAGGCTAATGCGCGCATGGCTACGGCTTTCGTGATAACCAAGGTGAACAGGGCGGCGCCCGAAGACGTGGCCACAGTCCGACGCAACCTGGCTGCATTGAACCCAGGGGCGTCCGTAGCAGGGGCCGTCCTGCGAGTGGAAATGGCTGGTGGCGATGAGGTTCGGGGGAAGCGGGTCTTGGTCATCGAAGACGGACCCACCATGACCCACGGGGGTATGGCCTCTGGAGCGGGACTTCAGGCTGCTTTAACGCACGGGGCCGAGCCCGTCGACCCCCGCCCATGGGCCATCGGTGATATCGCGGAGGCCTACCGCCAGTACCCCCACATGGGCCCCATTCTGCCCGCCCTCGGCTACGGCGACCCCCAGCTCCGGGATCTGGAGGCCACCATTCGCTCGGTCCCCTGCGACGCCGTCATCGTGGCCTCCCCGGTAAACCTCGGGCATGTCTTGAGGCTGGAACGCCCATGGTATCGCGTGGCCTACGAGGCGGAGATCGTGTCTGGGCCGAGATTAGAAGATATCCTAGCGCCGCTGCGCCCGGGCGATGCCCTCTCCCAACGATAACCCGACTGACCGCTGGCTGGTCGCCATAGGTGGCAACGCCCTGGCCGACCCGCGGGATCCTGCGGACCTCGCCCGCCAAGGGGACAAGGCGGCTGCGATAGCGCCTCACCTGGCCTCCATCCTGGAAGGAGGCCGTGGCCTCATCATCGTGCACGGGAATGGACCGCAAGTGGGCGGCCGCCTAATTCAGAATGAGTTGGCCGCGGCGTCGGTGCCACCGTCGCCCCTCTTCGCCTGTGTCGCCGAAACCCAGGGCCAGATGGGCCATTATTTAGCGCTGGCGCTGTCGAGCGAGCTCCGGCGTCGAGGGCTACAGGTGCCGGTGGTGGCTCTGGTGACCCACGTTATCGTAGACCCCAACGCCCCCGAGTTCCGGCGGCCAGAGAAACCAGTTGGGCCAGTGTACGGCGAGACCGAGGCCCGTCGGCTCGCTCACGAAAGGAGCTGGGCTCTGGCGCGGGTACCTGGGGGCTGGCGCCGGGTGGTCCCGTCCCCGCGTCCGTTGGCAGTAGTCGAGGAGCCCGCCATCCGGCAGCTCTTGCAGACCGGCGCCGCGGTTATCGCCGGGGGCGGCGGAGGCATCCCGCTGGTAGCGGACGGTCCGGCGCTCCGCGGGGTGGACGCTGTGGTAGATAAGGACTACGTGGCGCAACTGCTCGCCACGGCCTGCGGCTGTTCGCGGCTCATCGTCCTCACGGACGTTCCCGGAGCCGCTCTCTCCTTCGAATCCAGCCCCCAATACCTCCGGCAGATCACGGTGGCAGAAGCCAAGGTGCATTTGGCGGCCGGGGAGTTCGCCGCAGGCTCCATGGGGCCCAAAGTGGAGGCCTGCATAGGCTTCCTGGAGGATGGGGGACAAGAGGCAACCATCGCTGCCACCTTCGAAGCTGGTGCCGCCATAGCCGGCCAGACAGGGACCCGCATCATCCCGGGCCCGTAGCCGCCCGGCCCTAGCAGAAAAAGCAGCCCTTTGCTATTGTGAATGTGTCCCGAAAGTTAGTCCCAAATCTATGGCGAAGGGGGCGGAACAGAATGCACACTGTCCTAAAGGCGCTCCTGACGGTTAGTGCGAGCCTGTCCCTAGGGTTAGCCGCCGCCTGCGGGGGCGGCGAAGAGTCCACCCCTACGCCAACAACGGCAGCCACCACGGCGCCCGCAGCCACGCCGACGCCGCCCGCAGCGACTCAGGCCGCTACGCCGGCCGCTGCAACAGGCAGCCCCGCGGCCGTGACCCTGAAGATAGTCTCCGTGGAGCCCAACCCGGCCAAAGTGGGCGACAAGGTGACCATCACCTTTGAAACCCAACCCGGGAACGTCATCGGCCTCCAGGTGACGGCGCCCAACGGACAGATCGCCATCCAGACGCAGCTTACGGCTGGCGGCGACGGCACTGCTACCCTGGACCAGGTAGTCAACACGCCGGGCACCTGGAAGGTTGAGGCAGCGGCCGGGAGGACGGTCGCCGATCTCCTGGCGCTACAACTGAACCCCGTACCCGGCCCCCATTCCGACGACGCCACCTTCGAGGTCCAGTAGCGCAGCGCCCTCAGCGCGGCGCCTCCGCGGGCGGCGCCGCTCCCTCGACGATACGGCCGTCTTTCATCCGGACGATGCGGTCCGCCGCGGCGGCCACGTTCATATCGTGGGTCACCAACAGGATGGTGACGTGACGGCTCTCCCGTATGCTCCGGAAGAGGGCCAGCACCTTCTCCGCCGCGGCTGAGTCCAGGTTGCCCGTCGGCTCGTCCGCCAGGAGGATCGAAGGGTCGTTAGCCAGCGCCCTGGCGATGGCCGGACGTTGGCGCTCGCCGCCGGAGAGACGCGGAGGCTGGAAGCCTTCTTTCGCCGAGAGCCCCACTGCGGCCAAGAGCTCTCGCGCTTTCTCCCTCTGCTCACGGTGGCTCATGCCGTTGCTGAACATGGCGATGGCCACGTTCTCCAGGGCGTTCAGGTGAGGCAAGAGGTTGTGGAGCTGGAAGACGAGCCCCACCTCCGTGCGCCGGAAACGGTCGTTTCCGGCTTCCCGGAGGTCCTTGCCGTTGACCAGGATCGTGCCGGAGGTGGGTACATCGAGGGCCGCAACCAGGTGCAGGAGGGTGGACTTCCCGCAGCCGGAGGGCCCGGTGATGGCCACGAACTCTCCGCGCTTCACCGTGAGGTTGACCCCGTCCAGGGCCCGGACGATGCCGCCATCGAACAGCTTGACGACGTTCCTGAGCTCGATGGCCGGCGGCGCGCCGTCACTCATGGCGTAGGGCCTCCAGAGGTTTCAACAGGGCGGCCCTAAGGGCCGGGTACAGGGCCCCGACGAAGGCCATACCGATGGCGATGCCCAGGGCACGCCCGAAAACGTCCCCCGGGTAGTCTGGCTGGAAGACGCCGACGAGGTCTGGCACCTCGCGAATTAGCTGGATGGCCACCAGCCCTGCCAGAAGCCCCACGCCGGCGCCAGCCAGAGCGATGAGGACGGCCTCACCCATGACCAAGGCCAGCACGCGGAAGCGGCTCCACCCTACCGCCCTCAGGACACCGAACTCGCGGGTGCGTTCGAAGACGGACATGACGGTGGTGTTCATGACGCCGATGGCGCCTATCACGAGGGCCAGGATGGAAGCCCCCACGTTAGCCGCGCTGATCAGCTTCAAGTTGCGGTCTATGCGTCCGAACTCCGACTCCGTGCGCACCGTGGCCATCTCCGGGTTCTCCTTGTCGATCTTGGCACGGAGAGCGTCAATGTCTACGCCGGGCTTCACCCGGACGAATATCAGGGTTACGTTGCCCGGTTTCCGCTCCATGGCCTGGAGTGTCACGAGAGGCAGCATAGAGGCGGAGTCCCCGAAGACTTGGCCTGTCTGAAAGATCCCCACTACCTTGAACTCCTGGTCGTCGATCCGCATCGTGTCGCCAACCGACTTGCCCAGGTCCCTGGCAGCCCGGTAGCCCAGCATGATCTCGTCCTGCGCCGTCGCGCTGTAGGCCCGCCCGTCCACAACCTGGACGCCGAAGGGCTCTAGATGCTCGGGCGGCATGCCTAGCTCCAGGAAAAAAGGATGCTCCTTGTCCAGCTCCGCGACGGCGATGAGTACCCCAACGGCGCTTTCCACCTCAGGATAAGAGGCGATGCGTCGCAGCTGCTCCTCATCCAGCGAACTATAAAGAATATCCGAGACGCCCTTCTGGCCGATGGTGAAATCGGCGGAGCCGGTGCGTAGGATGGAGATAGCGGTCTGGCGCAGGCTGAAGGTGAGGACGCCCAGGGCGAAGACGGTCATGATGGCGATGGCCACGCCGCCGCCGGTAAGGGCCGACCGCACCTTGCGCGTGAAAACGTTACGGACTATCAGCCAGAAAAAGGACATCTCCCGGCCCTATCGCCCAAGTATACAAGCCTATGCCGGAGGCACTGCGCACTCTGGATTGTCTAAACGCTGTCCGTCGGCTTGGGTTAACTTAGGCGGCAGTGGCTAGCCAGCGGCCGCCCTGGTGCGCCTCTCCGCCGGCGCCCTTCGTGGCTTCGCCTGCTGTTGGCGCTTCTTTTTGGCGGCCTCCACGCTGGCCCTGAGGGCCGTCATAATGTCCATGACCTTGGCAGCCGGAGGCGCGGCCGCCTCCCGCACCTCCTGGCCCTCGAGCTTCGTCTGGATCAGCTCCATCAGGGCATCCCGGTACTGATCGCGGTATTTTGAGGGATCGAACTCCTCTGACAGAAGGTCGATCAGAGTGAAGGCCATAGCCAGCTCCTTCTCCGAGACATCTACCTCGGGCAGGGCTGGCGCCTCCCGAATCTCGTCAGGGTAATAGAGGGTTTCCAGCACCAGCGCGCCATCCATGGGCCGGAGCGCGCAGAGTTGCTCCTTGTTGCGAAGGGCGATCTTGGCGAGCCCCGTCAGGCCCTTCTCGCGCAGCGCCCGCAGCAGCAGCGCGAAGGGTTTAGCGCCTTTGGCCTCAGGTTCCAGATAATACGTCCGCTCGTAAAAGATGGGGTCGATCTCCTGCGAGCGAACGAAAGCGGTCAACTCCACCGTCTGCTTGCTGGGCAGGGGAAGCTTGGCGAAGTCTTCTTCGGTTACGACCACGTATTCGCCCTTGGCGTACTCGTATCCCCGGACGACCTCGTCCCACTCCACTGCTCGCTCATGCGCGGGACACCAGCGGAGTTGCCTTAGGCGCGCGCCGCAATCCTTATGCAATTGGTTGAACGATATGTCCTTACTCTCCGTGGCCGCATAGAGCTTTACCGGGATGCTCACCATCCCGAAGCTGATCACGCCATTCCAGATCGACCGCGGCATCGCTGTTCTTCCTTTCCAGGAGGGGCCGCCAGACTTGCATCGGCCACTCATCTATCTTAGCGCACTAGCCCAGGGGGTGCTCTCTTTCGGTCGCGAGAGAGCCCCGGGACCCGCCAGCGCCGGATCGGAAACTCCAGCGCGATCTTGATGTCACCGCCTGGATTAGCAGTTATCATGTAACCCGAATCTGTAGCGAAGGAGTCAGCCATGAAGCGAGAAGAGGCCTGGCAGATTCTCTGCGAGTACACCAAGACGGAGCCGCTGCGCAAACACGCGTTGGCTGTCGAGGCTGCCATGCGCGCTTACGCCAGGAAGTTCGGCGAGGACGAGGAGAAGTGGGCTGCCACAGGCCTGTTGCACGACTTCGATTTCGAGATTCACCCCAACCCTGAGGAGCATCCGGCCAAGGGCGCAGAGATCTTGCGGGCCAGAGGCGTACCCGAAGAGATCGTCCACGCCGTTCTCTGTCACGCAGACTACATGGACGTAGAACGCAAGACACCCATGGATCGGGCCATCTACGCCGTCGACGAGCTAGCCAGCTTCATCGTCGCCGTCGCCCTGGTACGCCCCAACAAGAGCATCCACGAGGTGGACGTGGCGGCGGTACGCAAGAAGATGAAGGACAAGGGATTCGCCCGGGCTGTCAACCGGGACGATATCGTGAAGGGAGCTGAGCAGCTAGGCGTCGACCTCGATGAGCACATCGCCTTCGTGATTGAGGCTCTGAAACCCGCCGCCAAGGAGCTGGGGATCGCTGGCGATACCGCTTGATGCGTCTTAGGCAGCGGCCACCTTCCCCGGCGCCGGCCTGACCCGGGGCGCTTGATCCTCGCGAGCCAGGGCGCCGCCGATGGTGGCGGCCCGGAGCTCCAGGTACGACTCCCGAAGCAGCTCGCTCACTCGGTTGACATCATCTCCGCTGGGGCCATCGCCCTGGACGGTGAAATAGAGCCGGCCGTCGTAAGTGGTGGCGGCCAGGCCAAGGCCCATCTCCCAGGGCAGAGGCGCGATGGCGTAATGCTCCAGGAGGCGGTGGCCCACGGTGTACAGGGGGATCATAGGCCCCGGTATGTTGGTGCAAACCATGTTAGCCACCCAGTTGGGCGGCGGGCCAAGGCTGGCAAAGCCCGTCAGCAGCGGCATCGGCACGCCGAGGAGCAGGTCGGCGATGGTCTCGACGCCATCGGCGATGTTATCCCTTTTCATCCTGTCCATGCGCTCCTTTATCAGCCTCAGCCGCCCCACAGCGTCCACGCCGCTCATGGGGACCTCCACCAGAAGCATGGAGATGCGGTTGCCCAGCGTGCCACGCTCGTCAGCCCGGCGCACGTTAACGGGCACAACCACGCGCAGCTCACGGCCTTCGGTGGGCTCTCCCTTCTCCCGCAAGTAGCGGGCCATGGCACCCCCCAAGACGGCCAGGACCACATCGTTCACGGTGGCGCCGGTGCCCCCGCGCATGGCCCGCACCTCTTCGAACGGGTACGAGCTGAAGGCCAGCCGCCGGTCGCCGCGCATGGGGCCGTTAAAACATGCCCTAAGCACAGGCTGCGTGAAATACGGGAAGGCTGCCTCGATAGCGCGCGTCAATGCGTGTAGCCAGCCGTCGTCCTGCTCCGAGTCTAGGTCCACCAAGCGCCGCTGCCACAGGCTGAGCCGGTTAACGGTCTCCGACAGACAATCGAAGAGGGCCTCAGCGAACAGCTGGCCAGCGCTGGGCAAGGGCGGAGCATCGAAAGGAGGAGGCGGAGATATGGCCGGCGGCTCAGGCGAGACGTCGAGGATCGCGACCAGGAGCTCAACGCCTCCTACCCCGTCCACCAGGCAGTGGTGAACTTTGGAGATGACGGCCGTCCTGCCTTCCATCCCCTCAACGAAATGCATCTCCCACAGTGGCTTGCTCCTGTCCAACATCCCGCTGTAGATGCGGCCCGCCAGGTCCGCCAACTGCCGATCATCGCCAGGCGGATCGATGCGGACGCGCCGCACGTGGCGCCGGATGTCGAAGTTGGGATCGAACTCCCAAGTGGGCCGGCCGACGTTGAAAGGCGCGGGCATCACCACTTGCCGACAACGGGGAACCAAATGGACCCTGGAAGCAATGTTTTCCAGGAACTGCTCGAAGG
Source organism: Dehalococcoidia bacterium (assembly GCA_034433815.1). GTDB lineage: Bacteria > Chloroflexota > Dehalococcoidia > SM23-28-2 > RBG-16-64-32 > DAOUAG01. The sequence continues at coordinate 9,940 of DAOUAG010000040.1, forward strand.
GGATCTCACCCTCGAAAACGGCGACGGAGCCGATATTCATGGGGGACTCGCGGGTCTCTAAGGTCAGGAAGGCGGTGTCTTCGGGGCTCAGCCGCCGGTTCAGCTTCGGAGTGAACATCCTGCCCCTCCAGGGCTACACTACGCCTTAGCCTAGCGCACCGCCACCCCCTTGTGAAGGGCTCACCAGACATAAATGTGGAAAACCTCGGGTATTAGGGCCCTAATGCTATCCCGGCGACTACGGCCAGTAGGCCTGCTTCACGCGCAACACGCTCCTCACGTAGGCCCGCGTGTCGTCGTACATGAAGCCGTTGGCCGTCGCTCCCTGGCCCTGGTAGTAGGCGGCAATGGCCAGCTCTGGGCTGCCCGTGGCGTCCAATAGGATGCGCAGCAGTTTCGTGCCGGCCTTGACGTTGTCGTAAACGCTTACATCCTCATTCAGGGGATAGCCAAACACCTCGGACTCGAGCCAGGCGGCAGTCCCAGGCATGATCTGCATGACGCCAACGGCGCCAGCTGGGCTGACGGCATCCTGGCGCCATTCGCTCTCCACCCAGGCCAGGGCGCGCACGAGGCCCGGATCTACGCCTTCCGAAGACGCCATCTCGTCTATGACCCCTTCCAGCTCCGGGTCGGTAGGCCTTGTGGCAGGAAGGAAGCCGAAGAAGCTCGAGGCTTCAGCCGACGGTATGATCAACGTCTCCCCGGCCACGATGAGGTCAGGATCCGCGAGCCCGTTGGCTTCCATTAGCGCGGTTACGGACACGCCGAACCGCTGGCTGATAGCCGAGAGCGTATCGCCGGGGCGCACCTCGTACCGCTGGGGACCGCCGTCATCCCGTTGGCCGCCGGAAATCTCCAATATTTGGCCCGGAAAGATGAGGTCCGGGTTTGCGATCTCATTGATCTCGGCTAGCACGCTAACGGCGACCCCGTACAGGCTCGATATGTAGGATAGGGTCTCGCCGGGCGCCACGGTGTGGCGGACGTCGGCACCGGCACGGCCTACGGCGGCTAGGGCGAAAAGGATGCCTAGCCCAGCCGCCAGAGCACGGCGAAACGATTGGCGCATCGGAGCTCCTCCTCTGACGCCCTTATGGACGCAGATTGCAGAAGCGTTGTTACTGGGACGAGCCAGAACGCAGCGGGCTAGTACGTTATGTGAAAATCCTGGTAGGCGCCGGTCGGCTCCCTCCAGGTGACATCGACGGCATCGACGCGGGCCATGCGCGGCCCTTCGTGCAGGTATTCCAACAGCTGTTCGAGAGCCTCGCGAGAGCCCTCCGCCAGTACCTCCACGGAACGCCCGTCCTGTAGGTTCCGGACGTAGCCCCGAAGCCCGAGAAAGCGGGCTCTAGTGTAGACGAACTGCCGGAAGTTGACGCCCTGGACGCGCCCTCTGACTATGGCATGCAACGCGGTTTCTGTGTCTCCCATGATCCCGCTGCGACCCAACGAGGGCTAGGCGAAGACCTTCTCCATGGCCGCATCCACAGCCTCTGGCGGGACATCGCTGCGCACAACGGGCCGGCCGATGCCCTCCAGCAACACCCAGCGCAGAGCCCGGCCTCGCACCTTCTTGTCCAGGGCCATGGCCTCCTTTGCGGCCCGACCGTCTACGCCCTCGGCCCGCTGCGGCAGACCGAAGGAGGCCAGCACGTCGCTCAACCGGGTGGCTACCTCGGGCCCGATGAGCCCCATGCGCCGGCTGATCTCCACCGCCGCGACCATGCCGATGGCCACCGCCTCGCCATGGAGATAGCATCCGTACCCCGTCGCCGCTTCGATGGCGTGTCCGACGGTGTGGCCAAAGTTCAGAATCGTACGCAGCCCCGTCTCCTCCCGCTCATCCAGGCTGACCACGTGCGCCTTGATCCGGACGCTGCGCTCGATGGCATGCGTGGTGCTTTCCGGATCCAGGGCGAGGATTCGCCCTGTGTTCTCCTCTAAAAAGCGAAGATAGCCCTCATCAGCGATGAAGGCGTGCTTGATGACCTCCGCCCAGCCAGAACGCAGCTCCCGCGGCGGCAGGGAGCGCAAGGCGGCGACATCGGCCACCACGAGCCGAGGCTGGTAGAAAACGCCGATCATGTTCTTGGCGCGAGGATGATTGACAGCCACCTTGCCCCCAATGGCAGGGTCGACCATGGCGAGGAGACTAGTGGGGGCATGAACCAACGAGAGGCCGCGGGCGAAGGTGGCGGCCACGAAGCCGGCCAGGTCGGTGACGACGCCGCCGCCTAGGGCCAGGACGGTATGCCCCCGCTCGGCCCGGCGCTCCACCAGCCAGTCGTATAGCTGTGACGCCACCTCCAGCGACTTGTTGGCTTCCCCTGGCGGGATGGTGAACGAACCGAAGGGGATCCCAACGCGCACCAGCCCTTGCTCCACCTGCGCTCCCAGGTGCCGGTAGACCTGCTCATCGCTCACCACGTGTACCGTCGCACCCAGCCCCATCTGCTTCAGTCTCTCACCAACGCTCTCCAGCGCCCCCCATCGGACGACCACGGGATAACTCCCGCTGGCGGTGCGTACGAGGCAGGCTGCGTCCGGGGGGATGGCCGCCCCGGCATCTAGGGCAGGTGAGGCGATGGCCTCCAATCGCCCGGGCTGCGCCATGGCGGGAGCGGCGAAAAGTTCGTAGGCCCGCACCACCTCGCCGGCCACGTCCTCGGGCGTGAGCCCATCGGTCTGGACGGTCCAGTCGCACAGCGCGTAGAAGGGCTGCCGTGAGGCCTTGAGGGCGCGGAGCCGCCCAAGGGGATCCGGCCCAGCCAAGAGCGGCCGTCCACCCGGCTCCCCATCTCCCTCCTGCCGCAGCCTCTCCAAGCAGGTGTCGGGGCGCGCTTCGAGGCAGACGATGAAGCCACCGTCGGCCAAGAGTCGCCTGTTGTCCACCGAGAGCACGGCGCCACCGCCAACCGAAACGACGGCGGGCGAACGGGCGCATGCTTGCCGCACAGCCTGGGCCTCCATGGCCCGGAAACGCGGCTCCCCCTCCTCGCGGAAGAGCTCAGAGATGCCGCGCCCGGCCATCTTCTCCACCAGACAGTCGGTATCGATTAGCTCCCAGCCCAGGCGGCGGGCGACCAACGGCGCGACGGAGCTCTTGCCTGTGCCCGAGAAGCCGGTAAGTACGATGCGTTGTGGGCGCCTTTCGCCGCCCTGCTCTGAACTCCCCTCCAGTGGCGCAGGGGTCAAGGCTGACGCCTCCGCTCCTCTGCCGGCTGTGGCCCTGTCGATCCCCGCGGTCCGATGGTGGCCTGATAGGCGTCGAAGTTGCGGCGGGTCTCCGCCATGGAGTCCCCACCGAATTTCTCCAGCAGTGCCCTAGCGATGACCATGGCGACCATGGACTCAGCGATGACCCCGGCAGCGGGCACCGTGCAAACATCCGACCTCTCGTAATGGGCCTGTATCTCCTCCGCCGTGTGCAGATCGGCCGAGGACAAGGGCTTCGAGAGGGTTGCGATGGGCTTCAAGGCGCCACGCACTATTACCGGTTCGCCGTTGGTCATGCCCCCTTCGAGGCCTCCGGCCCGGTTGGTGGCGCGTCGCCACGGGCGCCCGCCCCACTGGGACGATGGAAGGATGACATCGTGGGCTGCGGAACCTGGCCCTGAGGCCACTTCGAACCCTGGGCCTATCTCAACGCCCTTCACCGCATGGATGCTCATTACAGCTTGGGCCAACTGTCCGTCCAGCTTCCGGTCCCACTGGACATGCGAACCGAGGCCGATAGGGACGCCCGTGACCCACACCTCGAATACCCCGCCGAGGGTATCGCCAGCCTCCTGGGCGGCGTCTATGGCCCGCATCATCCTCTCCGCTGCCTCGGGGTCTTCGCAGCGCACCGGGGACGCCTCCACCGCCTGCCAATCCGGCTCCCCGTCCGGCCTGGCGCAGACATCCCCTATAGATAGCGTGTGCGAGTGGATAGAGATGCCGAACTCTTCCAAGAAGCGCCGGCAGACAGCGCCCACGGCCACTCGGGCCGCCGTCTCGCGGGCAGAGGCCCGCTCCAGAACGTTGCGCACATCGTCGAAGCCGTACTTCATAGCGCCCGGGAGGTCAGCGTGCCCAGGGCGCAAGCGGGTCACCTTCTTCACCTCGCCCGTGAAGGGCTCCACCTGCATGATGTCCCGCCAATCTTCCCAGACCTTGTTCTGAATGAGGATGGCGATGGGGCTGCCCAGCGTGAAACCGTGACGCACGCCGCCGATGATCTCCGCCCGATCCTCCTCTAGCTGCTGGCGACGCGAGCGCCCGTACCCGCCCTGGCGCCGCCGCAGGTCCCTGCCGATGTACTCGGCCGTTATAGCCAGCCCCGCTGGGATCCCCTCCAGAATCGCCACCAGAGCGCGGCCGTGGGACTCGCCGGCCGTCAAGAAGCGCAGCCCCGTCATGGCCGGGCCTCAGCCTTCGCGCCGTCGTCTGGGTACGCCTGAGGCGGCGGCGTAGGTTCAACGGGCAGGGGAAGGCCGGTGTCGCTCAACCGGTAGCGACCGCCAAGAGCCTCGACTATCTGCTCCGGCGTCCACTCCTCCCAGTCCACGGAGCGGGCTACCTCCCTATCAGCGGTGGTGGTAAGGATGCAGTGACGGCGCGTCACCCCGTCGCTATCCCGGAAAGAGGTGTAGATGTCTATCTGCACGCGGGCCGGCCTGAAGTGCGGCAGCTCGTAGAGAAGCATATCGGCCGCCTTTGCCGTGATAGCCATGCCATCCTGGAGGGCGTCCCTGGTCTCCACCCATCTCCCTTCGATCAGCCGGTATTCTCCATCGGCTTCGCAAGCCACGTGGACGAAGTCTGGGCCCACCGCCACGGGTTGCATGCTCTGCACACCCCTCCAGACCTGCGGCGAAGTATCCTTGGGACGCTTGGACGAGCGCCACACACCAATGGCGTCCCCAACGATGTCAGATATGACCTTGACGTCGCCCGCCGCGGCCGCCTTGCGCCAAGCCGTCGCCGCCCGGGTGCCCTGGATCACGATGTAGGCCACGAGAAGGAAGAGGATCGATAGGCCGAGGAGCCCCCACTCCATGATCGTCATCCCTCCTCGGCCAGCGCTCGGCGAGCCGCCCGAAACATGACGTCTATGGGCGGCTCCATCCCCGTCCAGATCTTGAAAGACGCGGCCCCTTGGTAGATGAGCATAGGCAGTCCGCCAATGACTTGCGCGCCACGCTTCCGGGCCTGCCGCATCAAGACAGTCTCCTCAGGACGGTAGATGAGGTCGTACACGAGGACACCAGGGTGGATAACATCTTCGGGCACCGGCGATTCTTTCTCTTCGGCCGTGCCGGCTGCGCCGACCGAGGTACAGTTTACCAGAAGGCTACAGCCGACGGTGGCGGTGACCCAAGAGGCGTAGAAATCCGGCAGGGCGCTGAGGCTGGTCTCGCCAGCCACGGGGCGCAGGTCCTCCACGAGCCTAGCGGCCCTTCGAAACGTGCGGTTGATGACGATCACCGACGATGCGCCGGCGCCGGCCAGTGCGACGACCACCGCCCGAGCGGCGCCACCAGCTCCCACTACCAAGACGCGCTTCCCCTTGGGGTCAAAGCCGGCGTCCTGCTGAAGGGCCTGCAAGAACCCCGTCACATCCGTGTTGTAACCGTGGAGTTGGCCACCGCGGTTCACGAT
>DAOUAG010000041.1:0-5408 GCA_034433815.1 Dehalococcoidia bacterium
CAGAGTCTACGGTGACGTGGAGGACGGGCGGCGCCCATTTGATGTGGCCGACATCTGGCCATGAAGCCACCTGATCTACCGTCTGGGGGTCGAAATCCCCCTCCAGCCAGACGCCATCGTGTTTCAGCCCGGCCTTGAGCCCGGCTGGCGACCCCTGGGCCGCGACGCGGCCCTTGTGAATGAAAGCCACCGTTTGGCAGTTACGGTCTGCTTCGGGCACCTTATTGGTGGACAGCACGATGGTGGTGCCCCGCGCGTTTGTCTCCCGCAGGTGAGACCAGAGCGCCTGTTCCGATTCCGGGTCCAGGCCGGTGGTGGGCTCGTCCAGGAGAAGGAGCTCGGGCTCCGGTATTAGGGCGCGCGCCAGCTCCAGACGCCTCTTCATCCCGCCGGAGAGGGTCCGGACCAAGGCGCCGGCGCGGTCTGCCAGCCCGATGGTCTCCAGCGTCTCGGCGATGCGCTGGCGGAGGCGGTGTGTCGGCATGCCGAAGATCCTGCCGTGCAACCACAGGACCTCCCGCACCTTCATCAGCGGATCCAGGGACGTCTCTTGAAACAGGATCCCGATCCGCGAGCGCAGCTCGGGCGACGGCCGTTCCCCCAGGACGGCGAGGGAGCCGCCCGCCGGCTCCCGAAGGCCAGCCAACAACGTCAGGAGCGTCGACTTCCCCGAGCCGTTGGGGCCCAGGAGACCGAATATCGAGCCCGCGGGCACCGTGAGGCTGAGGCCGTCGAGGGCCCGATGCCCGTCGTATTCGAACACGAGCCCCTCGGCCTGTATGGCGGGCTCAACGGGGATATCCACGGTAACTAGCGTAGGAGCCCTCTGGCCGAGCGTCAAAGGCGCAGGCGTTTGCGGGGTGTGCACGGCAAGGGGCGCTATAATGGCGGGCAGAATTGACCCCGCCAGTGCTCGAGCGTAGGGTAAGTGTAAAGGGTACACTATCTGGACATGCGCAAGCTCAGGGTTGGCCTCGGACAGATCAACACCACGGTCGGCGATATGGAAGGCAACGTCGCCAAAGTGTTGGACTACGTGGCGCGCGCCCGGGAGCTGGGGGTCGACGTACTTTCGTTTCCTGAACTTACCATAACGGGTTACCCGCCGGAGGATCTCCTCCTTCGGGCATCATTCGTCGAGGATAACCTGAAGGCGTTGGAGGCTTTGGTGCCCCAGTGCTCCGGCCTGACCGTTATCGTCGGCTTCGTGAATCTGGCCGCCGGTGACATCTACAACGCGGCTGCGGTGATACGCGATGGTAGACTCGCCGACGTCTATCACAAGCAGTACTTGCCGAACTATGGCGTCTTCGATGAGTTCCGCTACTTCCGGCAGGGGAGTGAGATGCCAGTGTATCGGCTGGGAGAGGTAGGCTTCGGGGTCAACATCTGTGAGGACATCTGGTACCCGGGGGACCCCACGCGGGCGCAGGCCTATAGCGGCGCCCAGGTCATCATCAACATCAACGGGTCGCCCTACCACGCCAGCAAGTATCGCTTTAGGCAAGAGATGCTGGCGGGACGCGCGCGGGACTACAGCGTCTTCATCTGCTACACGAACCAGGTGGGTGGCCAGGACGAGCTGGTGTTCGATGGCGGTTCCATGGTCTTGGACGCCGATGGCAACCTGATCGCCCGGGCGGCGATGTTCGAGGAGGAGCTTCTGGTCTGCGATCTAGATATTGAGGCGGTCTTGCGTAAGCACCTTCACGACCCCCGCGCCCGCCAGGAGCGAGCCGAGTTCCCGGGCCATCCTGCTGTCAAGATAGTGGAGCTGGGGCCCCTGCTCCTGGGCCGGCGGCCGCCGGTGCAGCCGCGAGTGGCCCCCGATCCCTCCCTAGAGGAGGAGATCTACGACGCCCTGGTCTTGGGTACGCGGGACTACCTGCGCAAGACGGGCTTCAGCAAGGCGGTAATCGCCCTTTCGGGGGGCATCGATTCTAGCCTCGTTGCCGCCATCGCCGTCGATGCCCTGGGCGCGGAGAACGTGATCGGCGTATCCATGCCCTCCCGCTACTCTTCGGAGGGCAGCATCCGCGATGCTCAAGCTCTGGCCGCGAACTTGGGCATCCGCCTCATCATCATCCCCATCGAGCCGGCACACGCAGCCTACCTCCAGATGCTGGCCGACGTCTTCGCCGGCACCGAGCCGGGCACGGCGGAAGAGAACATCCAGGCCCGTATCCGGGGGAACATCGTCATGGCCCTCTCCAACAAGTTCGGCTGGATCGTGCTGACTACGGGGAACAAGAGCGAGTACGCTACGGGCTATGCCACCCTCTACGGCGATATGTCCGGGGGGTATGCCGTGATCAAGGACGTGCCCAAGACCATGGTTTATCGTCTGGCCCGCTACCGGAACAGCCTCGCCGGCCGCGACTTGATCCCGGAGAGCGTCATCACCAAGCCTCCCTCCGCCGAACTCAAGCCGGGCCAGCTCGACCAGGACACCCTGCCGCCCTACGCGGTGCTGGATCCCATAATCGAGGCCTATGTGGAGCAGGACCGCAGCGTGCAGGAGATCGTAGACGCCGGTTTCGACCGCGAGACCGTGGAGCGAGTCGTCCGCATGATCGATCGCAACGAGTACAAGCGGCGGCAGGCAGCGCCCGGCGTCAAGATCACACCGAAGGCCTTCGGGCGGGACCGGCGCTTGCCCATCGCCAATCGCTACCGGGGGTTCTGAAAGGCACGCCTGCCGGGGCGGCGACGTTTGCGCGCCGACCCCGCAGCGGGAAAGAATGGGTGTAGGTGAAGGGCATGAGCAGCAACCATCAGATCGAAGCCATCTTCTTCGACTTCGGCGGCGTCTTGCTCCAGCACATGGACGGGATCGACCACAAGGCCATCGAAACGAGGCTGGGGCTTCCCGAACGCACCCTTATGCGGGTACTCTACCGGGACAGCCGATACATGGAGTTCCAGGTGGGCGGTTGCACCTGGGAGGAATGGGTACGGTCGGTGTGGGAAGCGGCGCGCCAGCATGCCGGGGACAAGGCTGCCGATCTGATGCGGGCTTGGCAAGAGGCAGAACACCCGCTAAATCCCGACATGATGGACTTAGTGCGGAGGCTGCGCGGGCGCTACAAGCTTGGCATAATCTCCAACACCATCCCCGGCATGGAACAGCGGCTGCGGGAGCGCTTCCCAGAGATCGTTAACCTTTTCGATGTGCGCCTGGGTTCCGGCGACCTGGGCATCGCCAAGCCGGATCCCCAGATCTTCCTACTGGCGGCCCAGCAGGCGAACGTGGCGCCGGAGCGCGCAGTCTTCACGGACGACGTAAAGGCTTACGCCGAGGCTGCCCGGGGCGTGGGCATGCACGGATTCCACTTCACCGGGTATCAGCAGTTCGTGGCTGATCTCCTGTCCGTGGGCGTCACCGCGTAAGGGCGGGCAGATCGCGAATGATTGACAGGCATCTGATGAGCTGTTAGCCTTTGCATTAGCGAAGCATCTGCTTGCAAAAAGCCTGGATGGAGAGGTGGAGCATGCTGACTCTGACGGAGAAGGCCGCAGCTAAGGCGAAGGAGCTCTTCGAGGAGAAGGGCCTGAAAGACCAGGGTGGGCTCCGCGTCTTCGTCGTAGGCGGCGGCTGCTCGGGCTACCAGTACGGCATGGCCCTGGCCAAGGAGTTCGAGGAGGACGACCTGGTCATCGAGCAGGCCGGGATCAAGCTCGTCGTCGATCCGGATAGCGCTCCCTTGTTGGAAGGCGCGGAGATCGACTACGTGGACGACCTTATGAGGGCCGGGTTCACGATATACAACCCTAACGCCGTGCGGACCTGCGCCTGCGGCCAGTCCTTCGATACCGCCGAGGGTGGCGGGCAGGCCCGCCCCTGCCACTAGAGCAGTCCCGAAGCGATCAGCGGTTAGACATTCCGAGGGGCCCTGCTTGGCAGCGAGGCCCCTCGGTTTCTGCGCTACGGGCGGCAAGAGACGCCCCTAGAAGGGATCCCTGAAGTGGCCTATTGGATAGTTGTCGGCTCAGAAGAGAACATGCGCATCGCCGAGGCCCGAGGCTTCGACATCTTCGGCTTCAAGAGCACCCGCCGCCGGGAGGTCTCCCGCATGCGCCCGGGGGACAAGCTCATCTTCTACCTAACGGGAATCATGAAGTTCGGCGGCATCGCCGAGGTGACGTCCGAGTACTTCGAGGACCATACGAAGGTGTTCAAGAGCAAGAAGCCAGGTGAGGACTACCCCTTCCGGGTTAGGGTCAGGCCTCTCGTCATCCTGCCGCCAGAGCGATACCTGGACGTGAGAGAGATCGCGCCGGGGCTGGAGTACACCAAGAAGTGGCCGGCGGAGCACTGGCGCCTCGCCTTCCAGGGCAACCTCCACGAGATCCCGGAGGCGGACTACCAGCGCATCGAATCGTTGATGCGGCAGGCGGCGGGCGTCAGCGGGTGACGCCTGCCGCCAGGCACGATACGATCAGCACGCGGAGCATTCGATCCCCTCGAGGATCTTGATCATCTCGTTCACCGGAAGCATACTCGCGCGCACGACCATAACGCCTCTTGGCGTGGCATAGGCGGCCCAGCCGCGTCCAAACCCCTCTTCCGGAAGGATAGGCGAAATCACAACCGCCGTGATTCCGTCGAGGGGTTGCGTGGTAACGCGCTCGGCGGAGGCGTCGTGCAGAATCACGGGCTCGCCGTAATCGAAGATGACGTCGAAACTGCCGTGCCTTGTAGAGAACTCTCGCATGACGAAAGAAGTCGAGCCGTCTGGGCAGATGCCTGCGAACTGAGGGCCGTTAGCGTAGGTGCCCGGCGGCAGGTAGTTAACCTTGAGGGTTTCTGCCTCGACTAATTTCTCTACGGCGCATTGCTTGGGGGCGCGGTCCGCTGAGGATATGGAGTATAGCTCTATGCGGGCTACCACACCTTCGAAATCAGGCTTTTGGCTGTCCGCCTCCTCCGCCGCCACGCCGCGCTGCCATATCTCATCGAACTCCTCTGGTGATACCACGTGAGGGAGATAATCCCCGTCCCTCAGCAAGACCGGCTCCTCGTAATGCGGTGGAGTAATGCCTCCCCGGGCGGTTGCCGCCTCGAGCGGCGCGGTGACCCCGCTGCGGGGGGCCTCCTGAGCATCGCCGCAGGAGGCGAGGATGCCGACGAGGGCCAGAAAGGCCACGGTTTTGGCCACAGACAGCGCCGCGTAGCGCATGCCCCTTCTTTCCCTCCAAGCACCATTATCCCGCGCCTGTCAAGCGTGGCCCGGGGTGCTCCCTCTCTCTGGGGCGCTGAGGGGCGCGCAGAACACGAACGCTCGCGGTATCTGGCGCTTGCCGGCCAGTGGGCGCGGCTAGCGGGGCCGCCGGGCTGGCGTTAGGCCGGCGGGTTGCCCGCTCGCGCTCCCTTCCGCTACGCTAATACCCACTGTGACCCAGGAATC
>DAOUAG010000042.1:0-2352 GCA_034433815.1 Dehalococcoidia bacterium
CGCACGCGCCGTCCTCTGGACACGAGGCCGCTTGACGGATGAAGAGAGAGCTTTCCTGGCGGGCCTCCCGGAAGTGATGACGCAGGGGGACTTCACCCTGGTGCACGGTACCCTCAGAGGGCCCGTCTGGGAATACATGTACTCGCGCGAGACCGCCTCGGCCCATCTGGCGCGCCAGGAGACTCCCTTCGCCCTCGTCGGCCACACGCACGTGCCGATGTTGGCGGTGCAAGACGGCTCGCAGGAGGGCGGTTGCGCGCTCTACCGGCTCGGCGATGGGGCCACCGTGGCCCTGGACCCGAAGGGGCCGCGGCTAGTGGTCAACCCCGGTAGCGTCGGCCAGCCACGGGACGGCGACCCTCGGGCGGCCTACGGGCTGCTGGACACCGCCGAGGGGCGCATCACCCTGCGCAGGGTGGAGTACGATATCGCGGCGACCCAACGGTTGATGCGGGAGGCAGGACTGCCCGATTGGCTGGCGCTGAGGCTGGCGGAGGGGCTGTAGGCTCAGCCGAGGTTGGCGCGGAACCAGCTCCAGTATTCGGGCCAGTCCGGAAGGTCCATGCCGGCAGGGCGGGCGTAATAGATGGCGCCGGCGGTGGCGAAGGCCTCGATGGGGTTGCTCACGTCGAGGGTGATGGTCTGGCCGTTGCTGTCTACGTAGGACAAAGGCCGTCCTTCGTACGAGAAGAGGGCCGAGAGAGCGTCCCACGGCCGGTGAGCAGCCTGCCGCAACTCTTCATCGGAGGCTATCTGGCGCCAGCCGGTGGCCGCCATGAAGGAACGCATCTCTTCCCCCAGAAGGGCCAGCGCGTAGTCATCGGGCCCAACGTTGCGGAATTGGTATGCGTGGAGGAGTTCGTGGGCGACGGTCATGCGGTCGGCGCCCTTGCCCAGCACCACCTGGTTGGAGGGGCCGTAGCCGGAGGGCCCTTGATCGGAGTTGGTGTAGAAGCTGAGCCCTCCACTGCCGTAGGGCTGCCATCCGCCCTCGGTCCTGCCCTGGGTGTTGGAGAGCACCGCCAGCGGGCCAGCCGGATGGGCAGCGATGGAGGAAGTCACCGTAACCGGAAGGACATCTATGGCGCTGATGACGGCGCCGATGTTTTCTAGTTGGGCGGCCTCATCGTGTCCCCAATCCTGGCCCTCGAGGACGATGCGGATGCCGTAGAGCGAGGCGGCCTGTTGGGCGAGCCAGGCGGCGGACGGGCTGATGGGGGCAGCAGGAGCAGGGGTCGAGAGGACGGGGCCCGCAGACCACGAGCTGGCGACGGCCGCGGGGCTGGCGCTGACGCTGGAGACGGGGCCCGGATTCTGCCCACTCTCCGGCTCCGTCGGTAGCAGCTGGTTGGAGGTGATGTCCGGCTCGGGCGTTACCGGCCTGGGCGGCCTGGTGACCTGGACTGGCGGCGGAGGCGGCAGCGGGCCCGTCTGTACTTGCGGGTCGCGGCTGGCGGCGACGGCGGCGGCAGCGGCCAGGACGATGGCCAAGAAGACGACGCCGGCCATGCCGAAGATGAACCCCCTAGATGGCCTGTACCCTCCCTTTGGGCTCGTCGCTTGGCTTTCACCGCCCTTTGTGGGCCGTCCGCCGTCCGTCACCTCGGTCCCTCGCGCTCTCTTGGCTCGTCCGTGTAAGCCCGGTACGATTGTCTCCGGCAGTGAAGCAGCTTTGGCTGCCTTCCGAATATACAGTAAAGTTATCTCTAGCGGCCTGTCAGTTAACGAAGGGTTAAGAATGGCCTCCATCGACGAAACTATGGCGGTCCAGCGCCGCGGCCATGTGGTCCGAGGGCACGCCGCATAGGCCGCCGCCATGGGAGAAAAGGTACGCGTCACCCTGGCGATCCCCGTAGAGGAGGGGTTGCAGGAAAAGATCCGGGATACCGATCCGCGGCTGGAGGTGTGGGCGCTGACGCCGGCGCAGCGGCGGGAGTACCGGGGCGGCCGGCCTCTGTGGGCAGGTTACGGGGAGCCGCCTGCGGGAGGGCAGGAGAGCCCAGAAGAGGCGCGGCGCAATCTCGATGCTATCCTCGCCCAGACGGAGGTGATCTTGTCCAACCCTGTGGTGCCAGAGGACATCGCTTCCCGGGCGCCCCAGCTTCGCTGGATCCAGTTGACCAGCGCTGGGGTGGACCGGCTGCTGGACGCGCCGGTGCTGAAGTCCGGCATCGCCATCACCACCGCCAGCGGCATCCACGCCGTGCCCATCAGCGAGTACGTCATTGGCGCGATGATCGCCTTCGCCAAGGGCTTCCCCCGGGCCTGGCGCGCCCAGGCCAGCCGGGCCTGGCAGCCCTACTGGCCCGACGAGCTGGAAGGGCGGACGGTGGGCATCATCGGCATGGGCGC
>DAOUAG010000043.1:0-7005 GCA_034433815.1 Dehalococcoidia bacterium
CTGGTTTCCTCTGTCATGTGGACACCCCCAGGTCTTTAACTATGTCTTAAGAGCCGGAGCTCGTTACGTGATGTTGTAGCGGTAGGCCTTGACGTTTTCGTCGAAGAAGGGCCGCACTATCGTGGGCTCCTTCAGCGGCACGCGCACGACCTCGTCGCCGCCCTCGCCATAGGCGATGGCGACACCGTTTTCTACCTTGAACCGGCGCATGATGCGGTCGGTAGAGACGTTGAGCATCAAGACCCCCAGTAGTTCGGGGTCGTTGCCCTCCATGGCGTTCCGGTACGTTTCTATGGCCTTGTCTACGCCGGGCCCGAAAAGCATCCTGAGGAACTTCTTGTTACCGACATGTATGGGCGGGATGTAGTAGACGTTGGGCTCCAGGCCTAGCTGCGGCAGAAGCGGCAGCGCTACCTTGCGGACGTGGACCAAGAAGTCGATGGGGTTGTCCTCCACGGCCTTATCTGGGGTGTTCACGAAGCCGAAGGTGCGGATCTTCCCGATGCAGGTGCGCATGCAGCGGGGCTGTATGCCCTTCTCCACGGCCGGGTAGCAGAGGACGCACTTTTCGGTGATACGGGTCACGTGGTTGTAGAAGGGCTTCTTGTAGGGACAGTTGCGCACGCACTCCCGGTAGCCCCGGCAGCGCTCTTGGTCGACGAGGACGATGCCGTCCTCTGGCCTCTTATAGATGGCTGTCCGGGGGCAGGAGCCGAGGCATGCCGGGTAGGTGCAGTGGTTGCAGATGCGGGGGAGGTAGAAGAACCAGGTGTCGTGGGGCAGGCGAAGATAAAACTTCTCCTCGGTCATGATGGAGTCGATCTCGTCCTCGCCGCGGTTGGGGTAGGCGTACTCGATATCGGGCGGCACGTAGCCGAGGGCATACTCGCCGGAGGGTGCGGCCTCGAAGATGGTCTTCCCAGCGTAGGTGTTGCCCTCCCACTTCTGGGGGCCCAGGAGGTCCAGGATCTGGGCGTCCCAAGACAGAGGGTAGCCGCCCCAGGGCTTGGTTTCGACGTTGTTCCACCACATGTACTCCTGGCCCTTGCCAGAGGTCCAGGTCGTTTTACAGGCCATAGTGCAGGTCTGGCAGGCGATGCACTTGTTGGTGTCGAACACCGCGCTGCCCTGCTTCTGGGGCCGCGCCTGCTCGAACCGGTAGTCCATCTCGCGGCCGATCTGCCAGTTGTAAACCTTGGGCATGGCGCTACTCCGTTCCTTCGATGAAGTCCCCAGCGAGGTACTTCTTGACTGCCGCGTTCTCATAAGTGGGGCGGAAGCCCTTGCGCGCCGGGTCCCACTTGCCCGTGCCATCCTCGCCCCCGCCTTCGGCCTTTTGAATCTTGACGAAGCTCTCCTTGGGTGCGCCCACGGTGCAGTGGACGTCGGCCTCGAATCCTTTGCCGATGACCTGGCCTGCTGTGTCCTTCCGCACCAGGCTGTCGGTCTGGAGCGTCGGCCGCAGCCAGGCGCGGGTGATGGACTGGTGGCTGCCGTAACGGTAGCCCGCCTGGTAGCCGGTGCGAGGGTTGCGGGCTAGCCCATCGGGGCGAGTCTCGTGGCCCTCGACGCTGCCGTAGGTCGCCATGTAGAAGTGGAACCAGGCGCGGCCGATACCCCGGGCGATGCTGGGGTAGTAGCGGGCCCTCACCAGCCAGCGGAAGGCCTTGTAGTCTTCCGGCCGGTTTTCGTGGCCGACGAAGGGCCTGTCCGAGGGGTCGGCATCGCACCACACGTAATCGCCGTCCTCGATGCCCAACTCCTTGGCGTCCTCCGGGTTCAAATCGATGTACCCTTCGCCGACCCACGGCTTCCGCTTATCGTGGCGGTAGAAGTCGCCGAAGGGCCCCCAGAAGGCCACGTCCAGGTCCGAGCTTCCGGCCGTGGAGTGGCAGGCGTGGCGGTACTTAGGAGTTATGAGGACGTGTGTGAACCCTGCCGGCATCAGGGGGTGCTGGCTGGATGCCAGCTCCTGGGGTGACTTGATGACGTTGCGCACCTGGCGGACTTCGGTGCTCAGATCGTCCCGCTTGAGGCCGTACTCCTCCGGCCCCTTTGGCCGTATCGCCGGGTGCGGCGCGGCCAGAATGACGTTGGGCTCGTGGTGGGTGCCGTCCACTGGCTCCCGCACGACTGGCAGGTTCTCGCCGTATTCGATGAATTCGTCCTCCTCCCGGTAGAACTCCAGGCGGCCAGACTTGGTGTACCAGGGCTTGCTCTCGTTGGTCTGTTCCCAGCCCATGATCTTGGGGCTGGTGCGGCTCGCGAGGTAGAAGGGGGTTCCCTGGGCGCAGGCGGTGTTCAGGTCCGCAAAGGAGTAGCCACGGGTATTGTTCCCCGCCTTCATCATGCGGTTGATGTAGACCTCCGGCTTTCCTTCGTGGATGAAGTGCCAGTAATCCCGGAACCGCTGGTCGCCCGTCTCTTTGGCCAGCGCCGCGCTGATGCCAGCCCAAACCTCCACGTCGTCCTTGGTGTCGTACAGGCGCGGGAGAGGCGACGGGGGCCACGACTGAAGGAAGGGGTTGGTCACAGCGGCGAAGAGATCGGGCGATTTCCGCTCGATCCAGCTATCGACGGCGAAGACGACATCGGCGTATTCGCAGCTCCCGCTCCAGAAGTACTCGTTGACGGCCAGAAGCTCTATCTTGGGCAGGGTGTTGACGACGACGTTGTGAGCCCACTTGATGTTGCCCAGGAGCGAATTGGAGTTGGCCCAGTGGATGACCTTGGAGGGCGTGGGCATGTGGGTCTTGCCGGTGAAAAGCTTGTTGCCCACCCGTAGCGGACGGTCGTCATAGTTGTAGTAGTGGGCGGACTCGGCCCGGGTGTATCCGTGCTGTTGGACCGGCTTCGCGGGATCCAGCTCGATGTTGAAGGGGTCTTCCTTGATCCAGGGAGCGACGGCGAAGAAGGCGAGCCGATAGTTTCCGGCGTAGCTGCCAACGGTGCCGCCGAAATGCCCGATGTTGTTGGTGAGGGCCGCCACGAGGAAGATGGTGCGGTCCTTGACGTCGTTGTTGAAGAAGTGGTTGGGTCCCATGCCCTCGACGAACAGGGTCGAGGCCTTATTGGCGGCGATCTCCCGGGCCAGGTTTTGGATGGCTTCCACAGGAGCGCCGGTGTCCTTGGAGATGGTCTCGGGGTCGCAGCTATCCATGAGGTACTGCTTGACGAGGTCGAAGTTGGGGCGCACTTTGATCTTCTGCCCGCTGGTGAGGGTCACCTCGAACTCCCCCTCCAGGGCCGGGTCGATCCCTTTCTGCTCGAAGTAGACGCCTACGTCTTCGCGGGAGATCGGTTTGGGCTCGCCGGCTTTGGCGTCCCAGACCATGAAATCGTTCCACTCCTCCCGGATCTCTTCGGGGATGTACTGGACGGCCTGCTCGGCCGGTGCTGGCGGTTTTTCATCCTTCTTTATCAACTTGGCGTTGTTGAGGACCGCTGGCTGATAGCCCGGGATGACGTCCTTCGCCCGCAAGAGTTTGAGGTTGTCCATGCGCACCAGGAGGGGCAGATCGGTGAAGTTCTTGACGAAGGCCTCGTCGTAAAGCTTCTCCTTGACGATGACGTGGGCCAGTCCCATGGAGAACGCGGCGTCGTGGCCTGGCCGGATGATAATGATTTCGTCGGCCTTGGAGCTGGCGGACTGGTATTCGGGGGCGATAGTGACGACCTTGGCGCCGTGGAGCTTCGCCTCCGTGAGCCAGTGGCCTTCGGGCATCTTGGTGGCGATCCAGTTCTTGCCCCAGAGGGTGATGAGCTTGGCGTTCTCCGCCGTGTAGAGGTCGAAGTCGCAGGTCTGCTGGCCGGTGACCATGGGGTGTCCGGGCGGGAGATCGGTGTGCCAGGAGTAGCTGTCCAGATGGCGGGCGCCCTTTGCCTCCTCCGGGCCCACCTTGCGGACGTAGGCGTCCAGAAGGGCCATCATGTTGGTGTAGCGGTAGGCTCCGGCGATGCGCAGCGGTCCGTGGAGGGGCATGCCGCCTCGGGCCTTGATGGTGAGAGTGCCGGCGCCCTCGGTGGCCTCCACCATCGCCGGATCGTACCCTTGCTTGAGGAGCCTGTTCTTGCCTTCCTCCCCGCTGTAGGTCTGGGCGATGTTGATTAGGGTTTTGGCCGCGATGGTGAAGGCCTCATCCCATTCCGTCTTGATGAACTCCTCTTTGCCGCGGCCCTCGAAGTACTTCCTCTCGGGCAGACCGGTGTCGGGGTCGCGCGGGAAGCCCGCGTCCACCCAGTCCTTGAACCCCTTTCGGACCATCGGCCCTTTGACCCGGCGGTCCGAGTAGAACCGGCGCACGTAGGAGATGCCACTGATGCAGATGCGGGGGTCCCACCGGCTGGAGGCGGCGTTGCCATACATGTCGGTGGCCTTGCCGTAGCCAAAGCTGGGATCGACGTAGGTAACGACACCGTTCTTAACGTTGGCCTTTAGGAGGCAGCCGTGGGTGTCGTTGGGAGCGCAGAGGTAGTGGAACTGGGAATCCGGAGTGTAGAGGTCCCGGTAGACGGTCTCCCAGCCGCGGTTGGGGTACTCCTGCAGGGGGTTGAGCCCCGGCTGGACTGGGGCGAGATGGGTGAAGTCCAGGACGAAGTCCGGGAGATAGATGCCGGCGGCGGCGCTGGCCAGTGCAGGTGGAATCGCGGCTAAGAAATCGCGGCGCGAGAGGCGGAACCGGCGGTGCTGACCCCCTTCAGACATGCGCGATGTCTCCTTCCTCTCCGGGCTGGCCCGCCGGGCCCGGACATCGGCGCTATCAGCGTAACTCAGGCTCAGTGGACGGGTGCGGCAAAAGAGCCTACTTCGGTCTCAATTGTGACCATGGTCACAAATTTTGTCTGTCGGGCAGAGGCCGGATTTTGGCTGTAGGCTTTTTCCTTACAAGCCCTTTAGGCTGGTCGGCAACGTGCGCGACGATTAGAGCAGGATCTGGGTGATGGCTTTGTCCTCGTGTTCGGGGGACGACAGGTCGATGTCGTAGGGTTTGGGCACTGGCGTACCTTTCTCGACACAGACACGCACTATAGGCCTGCCCAGCTTTCCCGTGTTGGAGTGGGAGACGATGCCGATGTGGCCTGAACTGAGGCGGACGCCCAGGCCGGCGGGGTATTGCGGTATGCGGCGGGCGAAGGCTGCCGCCAAATCCGGGTCGAACATCCGGCCGCTCTGTTCCAGAACGAACTGCACCGCTTCGTGCGGCTTGAGCTCCTCGCGATGTGGCCGCTTGGAGAGCAACGCGTCGTAGACGTCCCCTATGGCTATGAGGCGGGCCAAGATCGATATCTCCTGGCCGCGTAGGCCGGCCGGGTAGCCAGAGCCGTCCCAGCGTTCGTGGTGCTCCCGGATGGCGCGAATGACCTCTTGGTCCAGGCCGCTATCGGCCAGGAGCGTCACGCCGTACTCAGGGTGCCGTTTGAGATGGCCTTGGCCGTCGGCAAGGGGCCCTGGTTCATCTAGCAGCTTCGGAGGCAAGAATAGATAGCCGAGGTTCTGTAGCATGGCGGCTAGCCCCAGATGGACAAGCTGCTTGGCGTCTAGCCCGATCTCCCGTCCCAGTACGAGGGCGATCTCCGCCACCTTCACGGGGTGGATGTAGTCATACCCGTGCGGGAGGGATGGGTTGGACAGGTCTGGGTCGCCCAGGGGCACGGGGAAGAGTTGGCCCACCATCTGGTGCACGGCCGCTTGCACATCCAGGAGGTCGGTCGGTGACACCCCCTCGGTGACTCCCTCCTTCCGTACAAGAAGCGTGTGCAGAGCTCGCACCGCCCTCGCCTCCAGCTCATCTGGAAAGAGAGAGGCTACGGGCACGTCGCCCACCCGTGGGTCGACGATCAGTATTTGGCTTGTGCCGGCGCGCCCGAGCAGGCTGATGTTCTCCTCGGTAAGCTTCGTGCCTCGCGCCAACACGAGCCTGCCCGCGGCATCGTACACATCCCTGCCCAGCCGCATCCCCGGCCGCGCCCTCGCTGTCGAAACGCGGAGCATTTCTGTTTTCCGTCGCAGCCTTCCACGGAGTAAGACGCACCGGGGAGTCGGCTGTTTCTCCGGACGACTGGGGGCAGACTGGGGCCGGCCCGGCTACTATTGGACGGGCACGATGGGTTGGAAGTCGCTGGGAGAGACTGCCCCGGTCTCCAGCAGCTCAGCCGTGAGTTCGGCCTGGGGAGAAGACGGGTCGTTGAAGATGACGGTACGCTTCATGTAGACCAGGGCGCCCTCCTGGGACAGGCAGAGCTTCGTCTCCTCCTTGCCTGGCGGTCCAACGCCGATGTGCATGGGTAGGTCCAGCCTGAAGCATTGCGCATCGATGCCCGCTATAGTCTCGGGGGGTAGGTCGCTCACCTGGAGGCCTTCGAAGCCCCGGACGATGGCTTCCATAACTTCCCTCACCGGCGTAAAACGGATGAACAGGCCCTGGACGTCCGAAGATGGGACGCTGTAGCACTGCTTGAGCACCTCCGTCGAGGTGCACAGGTAGTTCGCGCCGGAGGTCTCGATGGCGATGGTGGTGGCCGGAAAGCCGGCGGCCTCGCTGGTCCAGTCCTCCCGGTGGTTCCTGCCGTCGCGGTACACCACCCAGGTGCCATCGGGATGCTCGCCCCAGTTCACGCCCTTGTACCTGTAGACGAACTTGCCGTCGACGCCCTGGAGATAGGCCGCCGACAGCTTCTCGATGGGGCTAGCGTTCGGGCCAGGCGTCGGCGCTGGGGTCGGCCCCACGGTCGGAGGCGGCGACGGTGAACCTTGCGGCGTCTCGTTGCCATCCCCACCGCCACAGGCCGGTGCGAGCATCACCGCCAAGCCAAGTACGAAAGTCGCCAGTGTTCCGAAAAATCGACCCTTTGGCACGTGTCTCTCTTCCCGTCCGTCTGCACTGGAATCGTAGCAGCGCTCACCGGCGCGCGCTACCGTCTGGCATCTGTCATTGTCCAGACGGCACCTTTTTGACCTCCGTTACTTCCCAGCCCCCGCTTCCGGGCTTGAGGCGCATCTCCCAG
>DAOUAG010000044.1:0-18379 GCA_034433815.1 Dehalococcoidia bacterium
GGGCGAGGATCGCCGAGGCGCAGGCGGCGCCTACGATCGCCCGGTGAGGAAGGGCCAGACGCGGGGGTCGTCCAGGCTGGGCACCACTAGGTCCGCCCGGGCCAGGAGCTCTGGCGGGCGGGTGGTGCTTACGGCGATGACCCGCATGCCGGCCGCCTTGCCGGCGGCAACACCCTGAGGGGCATCCTCGATGACAACGCAGGCCTGGGGTGGCACCGCCAGCCGGCCGGCGGCGACGAGAAACCCCTCTGGGTCGGGCTTTCCGCGGGTCGCATCCTCCTCGCCGACCACGGCGTCTAACAGTTCCTCGGCCCCCAGCTCCTGGAGGACGGCGGCGATGTTCTCTCGCGGCGTGGAGGAGACGATGGCCTGCCGAAGCCCGGCCTGACGGGCCCGGCGCAGGAGCGGGATGGCGCCGGGCAGCGCCCGCACGCGGCCGCGGAGGAGGCGCCGGAAGATGGCCTCCTTCTGGGCGGCGAGCGTACGCGCCTCCGCCGGGTCGATCTCCCCGAGGAGGGCGTGCAGGATGGCCTCGTTGCGCAAGCCCAGCAGCTCCTTGCGGAAGCGCTCCTCGGGCAACACGATGCCCCTGGCTCCCAAGACGCGACGGTAGGCTTCGTAGTGGAACGGGGCGCTATCGACGATGACGCCATCCAGGTCCCAGAGGATGGCCGAAACAGCGCCCGATGCCATTACGGGCGTTAGGCGATCTCGTCCAGCCGCACGGGCCGGCCCTCTTGCGCTGCCCGGTGGGCCGCCAGAGCGAAGCGCAGGACCTCGCGCCCCTCTTCTGCCGAGAGTTCTGGCTGCCCGCCCTGGCGTATCGCCTGGTGCCAGTCGCGAACGGCGAGGACGAAGCTAGCCGCCCAGTCGGACTCGATGTCGTGGTACTCGGTCGTGCGGCCGTCCCTGTAAACCGCGAGGGGGGGCCGCTGGAGCATATCGCCGGTGCAGCGGTTGACCCAGATGAGACCGCGGGTGCCGGTGATCTCTAGCCACTCATCGTTCGAGTAGTAGCGCGAGCGCACCTGCAGTGTGGTGGAGGCCACGGTCTCCCAGGTGCCGAGGCGTCCGCCCTGGCGGTAGCGCCAGATGAGGGCGGCGGGGCTATCGATGGCCACTCCCAGGGCGACCTCCGTGCGCTGGATCCAGCCGAAGACCTCCTCTGGCTCGCCCAGGAACCAGCGAGCTAAGGAGAACATGTGGTAGCCGTGATCGAACATTTCGGGACCGCCGCCGGAGAGCTCCTGGTCCAGGCGCCAGGCCCAGCTTCGCAGCGGCACCTCCCAGCCGTAGCGAGGGTCCCCGGCGATCACCTTCATGCGGATGGTGATGGGCTCCCCGATCTCGCCGGAGTCCAGAATCTCCTTGGCGCGAAGGAACGGCGGGTAGTAACGGTAGTTCTCCAGCACTCGGAAGATGCGGTCCGTACTCTGGGCGGCTCGCACGATGGCCTCGGCCTCGTCCAGGGTGCGGGCCATGGGCTTCTGGAGCGATACGTGCTTCCCGGCGTGGAGGGCAGCGATGGCCTGGGGCGCATGCAGGTGGTGCGGCGTAAGGATCTCGACCCCATCTACATCGGGGTCGGCGAGGAGCTCCGCGGCGTCAGTGAAGGTCTTGCTGGCGCCCCATTCTTGGGCGCGCCGTCTGGCCACGGCGGCGTCGGCATCGCACACGGCGTAGATGCGGGCCTCGGGGTTGTCCCGGTAGGCCAGGGCGTGCAGGTCGGCGATCCTACCTGCGCCGATGAAGCCGATGCGGAGCTGGTCTGACATCTTCGCGTCCTGCGGCGCGTGCGTCATGTCTGACACTGGCGACAGAAGTTCGTGATGCGCTGGCCAGAGGTGATCTCGGTTATCTTGTGGCCGCAACGCGGGCACGGCTGGCCGCCCTTGCGGTGCACTCGCAGATGGTCTCGGTAGTGGTCGGCGGGCAGCCCCTCGTCCTCCATGCGCTGAGAGACGATGGGGGTCGCCCACTCCACCACCCTGCGGGCGGCGCGGAAGAGCTGGGCTAAGAGATCGTCTGGGATGTCGGTGCGCTTGCGGTAGGGATGGATGCCCGCCTCCCAGAGGATCTCATCGGCGTAGGCGTTGCCGATTCCAGCGATGCAGCGCTCGTTGGTGATGACGCCCTTGATCTGGCCGCGCATGGCTTTCAGGCGAGTGACGAACTCGTCTTCCGTGAGGGACGGGTCCATGAGGTCCGGGCCCATCTCGGTCCAACGGGGGATCTTGGTAGCTAGCTCGTCCTCCTGAACGAGGTAGGCGCGGCCCATTCGCCGCTCGTCAAAGTAGCGCAGGTCGTTGCCGTCCGCCAGGTGGATGATCCAGGCGGTGAAGGCGCGCCTCTTCTCTTCCCTGGGGCAGTACTGGAATCGTCCGGTGAGCATGGGGTGCACCACT
Source organism: Dehalococcoidia bacterium (assembly GCA_034433815.1). Classification (GTDB taxonomy): domain Bacteria; phylum Chloroflexota; class Dehalococcoidia; order SM23-28-2; family RBG-16-64-32; genus DAOUAG01. Next base: position 2,406 of record DAOUAG010000044.1, read on the forward strand.
AGGACGCTGGCGTCGGAGAAGGGGAACAGCAGCATCTTGCCCCTGCGCTGGACGGGCTGGAAGACGAGGCCGGGGAGGGCCGCCTCGAAGGCCTGGCCGCCGGTGCGGATCATCCAGGGGATGGCGGCCTCAGCCGAGTCCACGGCCTGGCCGGGCAGGCGGCGGTTGAAGTACGCCCGGTAGCCCTCCAGGTCAGGGATCTCCGGCATCGGCGCGGCTGCCTCATGCCCGGTGGCGGGGATAGGACCCCAGGACGCGGAAGAAGGAGCACTTCTGGCGGACGTGCTCCAGGGCCTCTGCCAAGACTGGGTCCGAGCGGTGGCCGTCGACGTCCACCAGGAAGATGTAGGCCCCGAGCTTCTCCTTGCTGGGGCGGGACTCGATCTTGGAGAGGTTGATAGAGCGATCAGAGAACTCTTGCAGGGCGCCCACCAGAAGGCCGGGGCGGTCTTCCACGGCGAAGGCGAAGGCCAAGGACGTCTTGTCGTCTCCCGTTGGTGGGTGGTCCTCCCGGGCGAGGACGACGAAGCGGGTGAGGTTCGGGCTGCGGTCGGCTATGTTGGCGGCCAGGACCTCGGCGCCGTAGATCTCCGCCGCGCGCCTCGTGCCGATGGCGGCGGCGTCCTCGCGGGCCATCATCTCCTCGACGGCGGCAGAGTTGCTGAGGGCGGCCTCGACGGTGGCCTTGGGGAAGCAGCGTTCGATGAAGCCGCGGCACTGGCCGAGGGCCTGCGGGTGGGCGAAGATCACCTTCACCTGGCTGGCTCCTGTGCCCGGGCGCACCAGCAGATAGTGTTCGATAGGCAGGGTGAGTTCGTGGCAGATAGCCAAGGGCCGGGGGGAGTGGATCAGAAGATCCAGGGTCTCGGTGACGGATCCTTCGAGACTGTTTTCGATGGGCACGATGCCCTGGTCCGCCATGCCGGTGTCCACCGCGCTGACGGCGGCGGTGATGCTGCTCATGGGGATGAGCTGAGCGCTGGGCTCGTACAGGAGGGCGGCCTCCTCGCTGAAGGTGCCGGGCGGGCCCAGGTAGGCGAGGCGGAGGGACATCAGGACTTGGCCCCTGGCGCGGTGGAGCCGTCGCCCGAGGCGGAGGTGAGGGCCGCTCGCAGCGACTCCTGGTTTTCAGTAGAGGTCACCACCACGACCTCGTCCTCCTCGCGGATGATGGTGTCGGCCTGAGGCACGCGGGGCGTGCCCTCCTGGTCGATGATAAGGGCGATGATGGACTGATGGGGGAGCAACAGGTCGCGCACGCGCTTGCCCACGACGGCGGCCGTGGGGGGCACCTTGACGCCGACGATCTCGAGGCCGCCACCCTTGAGGGTGAGGAGGGGGATGAGGGGGTGAGTGGGCAGCTCCTGTTCGATCTGGGCCAGGATGGCGGTGGTAGCGCTAACGGTGGTGTCGATGCCCAGGCGTTTGAAGATGGCTTCGTTCTTTGGGTTGTTCAGACGGGCGATGGTACGAGAGACGCCGAACTTGGTCTTGGCGACCTGGCAGGCGACAAGGTTGTCCTCATCGTCCCCAGTGACAGCGATGACCATGTCCGCGCGACCGAAGCCGGCGGCCTCCATGGTCGTGGCCTCGCAGCCGTCGCCCCGGAGCACGATATCGCCCAGCTCTTCGGCGATACGCTGGCACTTAGCCGCGTCCTTCTCGATCACCAGCACCTCGTGCTGGGGCTCCTCCAGCAGCTCCTTGGCCAGGTAGAAGCCGACCTTGCCGCCGCCGATGATGATGATGTACATGTGGCCTACCCCCTAACCGGCGCGGGCCCCTTCTCCAGCGTTTCTTTGAGGAGGCGCGCCCCCACCAAGGTGGGGCTGATGGTCTCCAGGCCCAGGCCACGGTAGATCTCCTCGCGGATCGGGTCATAAATGCGGCAGAGGGTCCTGGGCACACCGAAGAGGTGCTTGGCCATCTGGGTGGCCATAACGTTGCGATTGTCGCCTTGGGTGACGGCCACGAAGGCGTCGGCCTGGCGTAGGCCGACGCGCTCCAGCACGTCTTGGTCGATGCCGTTGCCTACGTGGCGTTTGCCCCGGAAGTTCGGCGGCAAACGACGGAAGGCGTCTGGGTTGACGTCCAGGATCGTTACCTCATGCCCCTCTTGGTCGAGCATCGCCGCCAGGGCCGCGCCCACGCGCCCGCAGCCCATTATCACCACCTTCATAGACTATCCACCTTCCCCCGTGCGGCATAGTATCACGCGGCACGGCGCGCTCCTGAGCACGTATTGGGCAGTCTCGTCCAGGTGAAACTCTCCCAACTCACGATTGTAAGGCACTCCGACGACGACGGCGTCAACGCCTCGGTCGATGGCCTCATCGACGATGGCGTGGCCCCTATCGCGGGCCTGCAAGAGCTCGCCCTCGATGCGGCAGTCGAGGGAGCCAGCGATCTCCTCGGCCCGGCGAAGGACGCCCTCGCCGGCGTCGGCCTCGGCACCCATCTCGGCATCCAAGGGGAGGGTTCGGGCGACTTCGATGACGTAGACGGCGAACACGGTTCCCTTGTTGCGCCTGGAGAGGAGGCAAGCTAACTCCAAGGCGTCGAAACTGGCTGCTGAGCCGTCCACCGGCGCTAGGATGTCCTTGATGCGGAGGAGGTCGTCGTCCAACGGGCGGTCTCAAGTTTCGCTGATCGACCCCCTATTATATGCGGCGTCTTGCGCGGGTTCAAACGGTCGATCTCATGCTACGAGCACCTCAGCATGCTTCGAGGGCCTCAGCATGAGCGGGGTGAGCGGCCGACGCCCCTTCCCGCTCGTCCTGAGCCCCGTCGAAGGGCGAGCGGGGCTGACGGCGGTGTTACGCCGCGCCCGCCGGCTCCTTGCTCCGCACCTTGATGGTCTTGGGACGCGCCTCCTCGGTCTTGGGGAGCCTAACCGTGAGGAGGCCATCCTTGTACTCGGCATCAGCCTCCTCGGCCCGGACGGGAGCGGGCAGGGGTACGACCCGGCAGAAGGCGCCGTAGCGGATCTCCTGCCGATAGTAGTTCTCTTTCTCCACCTTCTCCTCGTGGCGGGTCTCGCCCTTGATGGTGAGGGCGTCGTCGCTGATAGAGATGTCGATCTCATCGGGCTTGATACCGGGGAGGGCGGCCTTCACCACCACATCCTTCTCTGTCTCATAGACGTCGATGGGGAAGGTAAGCTCGACCTCCTCTCCGCGGAAACGCGTCGGCATGAACTCGTCGAAGACGCGATCCATGGCGCGGCGCAGTGCGGTCAGTTCGCCGAAGGGATCCCATCGCGTGAGGGCACGCATGACGCCACCTCCTTTGGGGTCTGCCATCTCGCTGCCAGCATCATATTGGCCAACATGCTCAGTCGTGGCTAGGGCCGATGGGTAGGGTGGAGAGGGGACGAAGGTACTGTGTTCGTGGCATCGCGGAGAAAAAGAAAGGCCGGGCTCCGGGGCCCGGCCTGGGTGCCCCAAAGGCCGAGGTATCAGGCGCGGCTGCCAGCCAGCTCCTTGGTGCGCACCTTGATGGTCTTGGGGCGCACCTCCTCAGCCTTGGGCAGGCTGATGGTCAGGACCCCGTTCTCGAACTCCGCCTCGGCCCGCTCGTGGTCCACGCGGCAGGGGAGCTGGATGGACCGGGAGAAGGCGCCGTACCGGATCTCGCGGTGGTAGTAGTTCTCCTTCTCCTCCTTGCGCTCCTCCTTGTGCTCGCCCTTGATAGTCAGGACGCCTTCGGAGACCGAGATGTCCACTTCCTCCGGCTTAACGCCAGGGAGGGCGGCGCGGACCATCACCTTGTCGTCAGTCTCCCAGAGGTCGATGGGGAAGGTGAGGTCCACGGGCTCGGTGAGGCGCCAGCGCATGGGCATGAACTCGTCGAAGACGCGGTCCATGGCGCGCCTGAGGCTGGTGATCTCGGCGAAGGGGTCCCACCTGACGAGACTGGTCATAATGGACACCTCCTCTTTAGTGGTGTTGTTATTCTGCCCTGGCCCCGGGCCGTTGGGGCCTTTTCCATGTGAAATAATACTCCCATACAGATGCCCTGTCAAGAGGGCTGATAGTCCTATTGGCAACTGTTCTTAGATGATCATTTGACATCTGTCCCCGCCCGGTGTAAGATGGAGTCGCAATGGCGCGCGACTTCTACGACATACTGGGCGTGCAGAGGGGTGCCTCCGATAAGGAGATCAAAGCCGCGTACCGGCGTCTCGCTCGTAAGTACCACCCTGACGTCAACCCGGGCGACAAGACGGCCGAGGCGCGGTTCAAGGAGATCAATCGCGCCTACGAAGTGCTGTCGGACCCCGAAAAGCGGGCCAAATACGACCGTTACGGGGAACAGTGGGAGCAGGCAGAGGCTTTCGAGAAGGCCAGGGCCCAGGCCGGAAGTAGCGGCTGGCAGACGTTTACCTTCGACCTGGGCGATATCCTGGGACGCGCCGGCGCCGGCGCCCCGGGAGGCCTCGGCGACCTCTTCGGCGACCTGTTCGGCTTTCGGCGCCGGGGGCCGCAGCGCGGACAGAACGTAGAATACGCGGCCGAGATCACCCTAGAAGAGGCCTACCACGGGACGACCCGTGTCCTGCATCTGCAATCGCAGGACGCGTGCCGCACCTGCGGCGGCAGTGGAAAGGTGGCTGGCGCGATATGCCACGTCTGCCAGGGGCGGGGCCTCACGGTGCACCCCAAGCGGCTGGAGGTGAAGATCCCGCCCGGCGCCCAGGACGGCACTCGCATTCGGCTGGCGGGTGAGGGTAGCCCAGGCTGGGGTGGCGGCCCCAAAGGCGACCTCTACGTCATCGTCAGCGTGCGTCCCCACCCGCGCTTCGAGCGCCTCGGCGACGACCTCGTGACCAACGTCTCGGTGCCCCTGACGGACGCCGTGTTGGGCGGCGAGGCCATCGTCGAGACCATCGCCGGCAAGCGCATCGCTGTAAAGATTCCGCCCCTCACCCAGAACGGCCAGCAGATACGCCTGCGGGGCCTGGGCATGCCGCGGCTGGACGGCAAGGGCTTCGGCGACCTGTACGTCCGCGTACAGGTACAACTGCCGGACCGGCTCTCGGAGCGGGAGCGCGAGCTATTCGAGCAACTGAGGAAGGAACAAAGGGGGAGCCACGCCGGAGCGAAGGCATGACGCCATGAACGAACGTAAACCTGGAAACGAACCGCTATACGTCATCAGCGTGGCCGCCCGCATGGTGGGCCTCCATGCCCAAAGCCTTCGCCATTACGAGCGCTTGGGCCTGGTTCGGCCGCGCCGCTCCCCTGGCGGCCAGCGCCTCTATTCCGAAGCCGATCTGGAGCGGGTGCGCTACATCCAGCGGCTGATCGAGGACCTAGGAGTGAACCTGGCCGGCGTGGAGGTGGTGATGCGCTTGAACGAGCGCATCCGCCAGATGGAACGCGAGATGGAGGCCCTGCGTCGCGAGCTTCAGGCCTATCGCGACCGGATGCTGCCGGCCGTGCGGGAGGTGACATGACGGGCCATTATGGGTTCACGATCCATCCGCCGCGGCCGTGGCCGGCTGCCGTCAGGGGATCAAATGACAGATAACATAGAGGTGACACAGCGATGATGCGACAAGATAGATTTACCGAGAGCGCCCAGGAGGTGCTGGCCCAAAGCCAGGAGCTGGTGCGCAAGGAGCGCGACAGCCAGTGGGACGTGGAACACGTCCTCATGGCCATGCTCATGTACGAGAAGGGCATTCTGCCCCAGATCTTCGAACATCTGAACGTCGACGTGGGACGGCTACGGGAGGCCGTGGCGGCGGCTTTGGCCAGAACGCCGAAGCTTGCCTACGACGTCGTCCAGATCTACACGACGCCTCGCATAATCCGCCTGCTGGAGGCGGCGAACGCCGAGGCCGAACGGCTGAAGGACGACTACGTGGGCGTGGAGCACATACTGGTGGCCATGGCGGACGAGCGCGAGGGCGAGGCCGCCCGTATCCTGCGCCAGTTCGGCATCGACAAGGAGCGCATCTACCGGGCGCTCCAGGAGGTGCGAGGCGGCGCCAGGGTGGACAGCCCGACGGCGGAGACCAAGTACAAGGCCCTGGAGCGCTACGCCATCGACCTCACGGAGGCGGCGCGGCAGGGCAAGCTGGACCCCGTGATCGGCCGCGAGGAAGAGATCAAGCGGGTGATGCAGATCCTGAACCGCCGCACCAAGAACAACCCCGTCATCATCGGCGAGGCCGGTGTGGGCAAGACTGCCATCGCTGAGGGCCTGGCCCAGAAGATCGTCGCCGGGGACGTGCCGGAGAACCTGAAGAACAAGCGGGTCCTGGCGCTGGACATGGGCGCCATGGTTGCCGGCTCCAAGTTCCGTGGCGAGTTCGAGGAGCGGCTGAAGGCCGTGATGGACGAGATCAAGAGGGCCCGTGGCGAGGTCATCATCTTCATCGACGAGATCCACCAGGTGGTGGGGGCGGGCGGCGCCGAGGGCGCTATCGACGCCTCCACCATGATGAAGCCGGCGCTGGCCAGGGGGGAGCTCCAGTGCATCGGCGCCACCACCCTGGATGACTACCGCCAGCACATCGAGAAGGACCCCGCGCTGGAGCGCCGCTTCGCCCCTGTGTACGTGGAGGAGCCCTCGGTGGAGGAGACCATCGAGATGCTCAAGGGGCTGCGGCCGCGCTACGAGGCCCACCACAAGGTGAAGATCACCGATAGCGCCCTCGAGGCAGCGGTGCGGCTCTCGGACCGTTACATTACGGATCGCTTCCTGCCGGACAAGGCCATCGACCTCATCGATGAGGCGTCCTCCAAGCACGTCATCGATCAGCAGAGCATGCCGCCAGAGGTGCGGGAACTCCAGCAGCAAGTGGAAAAGCTCCAGCGAGAGGCGGAGGCGGCTGCCCAGCGGGAAGATTGGGAGGCGGCCGCGACGGCCCGGGCCGAGATGGAGCGGCTGCGGGCGGAGTACGAGCGCCGCAGGGACGCCTGGCAAGCCGAGCACGCCGCTGACATGACGGTGGACGAGAACGACATCGCAGAGCTGGTGGCCAAGATGACCGGCATCCCCGTGAACCGGATCATGGAGGGCGAACAGGAGAAGCTGCTGCACATGGAGGAGCGGCTCCACGAGCGCGTCATCGGGCAGGAGGAGGCGATCCGGGCGGTTTCCGACGCCATCCGGCGGGCGAGGGCCGGTCTTAAGGACCCGCGCCGGCCCATCGGCTCCTTCATCTTCCTGGGCCCCACGGGCGTCGGCAAGACGGAGCTGGCCAAGGCCCTTGCGGAGTTCCTCTTCGATGACGAAGAGGCCATGGTGCGCATGGACATGAGCGAGTACCAGGAGCGCCATACGGTGTCCCGCCTCATCGGCGCGCCGCCGGGCTACGTAGGTTACGAGGAGGGCGGGCAGCTCACCGAGGCCGTACGCCGGCGGCCCTACCGGGTGGTGCTCTTCGACGAGATCGAGAAGGCGCACCCGGAGGTGTTCAACGTCCTCCTCCAGGTGCTAGAGGATGGCCGGCTGACGGACGGGCACGGGCGCACGGTGGACTTCCGCAACACCGTCATCATCATGACTTCCAACCTGGGGACCTCGGAGTTCCAGAAGCCGGGCTTTGGCTTCCTGCCCAAGGCGAAGCCTACAGACTCGGAGAAGGACCGGCTTAAGGCCGATGTGGAGAAGGCGCTGCGCCAGACCTTCCGCCCGGAGCTCCTGAACCGCATCGATGAGATCATCGTGTTCGACCCGCTGACGGAGGAAGACCTGAAGAAGATCGTGGAGCTCTTGCTGAAGGACGTGCGCCAGCGGCTGGCCGACCGCCATGTGGATCTGGAGCTGACGGAGGCGGCCAAGGAGGCGCTGGTGAAGGAGGAATACGACCCTGTGTTCGGGGCGCGGCCGCTGCGGCGGACCATCGAGCGGCGCATCGCCAACCCGTTGTCGCGGCGCATCCTGGCGGGCGAGTTCGGCGAAGGGGACGTGGCGCTTATCGACTACGTCGACGGGGAGTACACCTTTGCCAAGAAGGTAGGCGCTGGTGCTGCCGCCGTGGCGGGCTGAGGCGCGTTGCGGAGAAAAAGAGAGGCGGGGGCAGTATACGCCCCCGCCAATTCGTTTCTCTTCGATCTACCTAACGCCAGACGCCGTTATTCGGCGGCTTCCGCTACGGGCTCCTCCTGCCCGTCATGCTGCCGGTGGCGGTCGCCTCCGCGGCGCATGAAGCCCGGCGCCCGCTCCTGTACCCGCTCCTGCACCCGCTCGACGGCCTCGCGCACGTCGCCCAGGCCGCGGCGGAAGATTTCGCGGCTCTCGCGCTGTGACTCGACCAGGTCGTCGAGCCACTCGCGGGCGAGAGCCAGGACCCGGGCTTGGCCGTTGCCAATGGCGTCGGAGACCGCCTCGTACACGCCCACGATGTCAGTAGGGCGGGCGGCAAAGCGGCGCGCCACCTCGGTCCAGTCTAGGCCCCCCTGCCGCGCGCCCTCGATGAGGCTGCGGGTGAAACGGTGGTAGCGGTCGTTGCTGCTGCGGATGACGTCGAAGATGGTGGCCTGTCGTTCGATGAGTCCATCGAAGAAGCGGTCCACCGGTCGTTCGCGGGTTGCGGTGGTCATGGGTGCGCTCCTCTCGTGGCCCTTATAGCCCGCGGCTCTTATACCTGAATCGATTACACAACTTCGACCGGCGCATTGTCAAGGGATGCGCAGCCCTTCGTGCCATCCAAGGCGCCTCGAGCCCGCGCCGGCGCAGCCCGCCCATCGACGGCGCATCCAGCGAAGGCTTCGTAGCGTAACTCAGTGCGGTAACGTATAATGATTTTGAATTCGGTACCTCTTCGGTGGGTAGTTTGCGGATAGCCCTTGGCAGCGACGAACGATCGCACCTGACGGACTTTGTAGAACAGGAGCTGCGCAGACGCGGCTTCCAGGTTGACCTCTTCGGCTCCCTATCGGCGGCAAGCGGCGGCGTCTATCCCTGGCCCCAGGTGGCCCGCGAGGTGGCCGAAAGTGTCGCCTCCGGCGAGGCGGACGAAGGCGTCCTTCTGTGTTGGACTGGCACCGGTGTGTGCATCGCCGCCAACAAGGTCCCGGGTGTGAGGGCGGCCCTCTGTGCAGACGCTGAGACGGCTCGGGGCGCCAGGGCCTGGAACCGGGCCAACGTTCTCTGCCTCAGCCTTCGGGCCACTTCAGAGCCCATCGCAAAGGAGATACTGGACGCCTGGTTCTCGGCGTCGCCGGACCCAGGGGAAGAGGACAACATCCAGAGGCTGGAGGACCTGGACAGGGAGTACCGGCGGGCAGCGCCCGCCGTCGTGCCGGCCCGAAAGGAGAAAGGGAGACTGTAGTGGCGGAAGAGAGCGGGAAGCGCCGTCGCGGGCGCAAGAGGCAGCGAGGGGAGGCCCGGCGGCCCATCCGGCCGGAGGGCGAGAGCGCAGCCGAGGGGGGCGAGCTGGAAATAACGGCAGAGAGCGACATCCCAGGGGTCACGGGCTCCCGCTTCCGCCTCTGGCGGCGGGGCCGGGAGCCAGAGGGCGCCGGCAAGGGCGGGGAGCGTAGGCGCACCGAGCGGGCGGCGGCCGAAGGGGCCGCGCCGGGCGTGAAACCCATGGACTTCTGGCGCAGCAGCCGTGTGCGCTCGTATCGGGAGGCGCCGGTGTCCAGAGAGGGCGGCGGTGGCCTGTTGAAGCGCTTCTCGGGCATGTACCTGCCGCCGTGGGTGCCGGTGGTGGGGATCATCGTTATCGTCTTCGGCATCCTGGGCTTCCTTTTCTTCACCCGCACCGCCGTCGGGGCGCCCCGCATCGGCCGCGACCACTGGCACGCCACCTACCAGTACTGGGTCTGCGGCGAGCGGCAGCCGAACGCTCCAGCGTGGGAGGCGGGAGTCCATACCCACGCCGACGGGGTCATCCACATCCACCCCTTCACGCCCGCCGAGGAGGGGGCCGGGGCCAGGCTGGTCAAGTGGTTCGAGTACGGCGGCGGCAAGCTGACCAAGGACGAGGTGCGGGCGCCCGGAAGCCGGGACACCTATAAGAACGGCGATACCTGCCCCGACGGCCGTCCGGGCGAGGTGCAGGTCTTCGTCAACGGCCAGAAGCTGGACGACTTCTCGCGCTACATCCCAAAGGACGGCGACCGGGTGCGCATAGTCTTCGGGCCGCCCGAGGAGGTGGTGACACAGAACGATCGCACCATCATTCCGGAAGGCCAAGCCAGCCGCACTGTAGAGATCACCGTTACGGACGACGGCAGCGAATCCAGCACGAAGTTCGAGCCTGCCTCCATCGAGGTGAATACGAGCGAGACCGTCAAGATCATCATCAAGAATGCCGGTAAGATCTCCCACGGCTTCCGCGCTCAGGGCGATGACGGCCAGTACGATACTAGCGATGACTACGTCAGCAACCCCGACGTGATCAAACCAGGGGAGCAAGGCGTGGCTGTGGTGCGCTTCGATACGGGAGGCGCGACGGTGGAGTTCAGGGACGAGACTTTGAACCAGATCACCGGGAGCATCACGGTGAAGGAGGGCCCGGCGCCCACCGTCACCCCCTCGCCGACGCCGTCGGAGGCGGTGGACACGGAGCTGGACCTAACGGTCGCTGACAACTCCTTCAACCCGGCGCATCTGGAGGTGGGCGTTGGGCAGAAGTTCCGGATCAGGATCCAGAACGCCGGCTCCTTCGCTCATAGCCTACGCGTCGCCGGGCCGGACAACCAGTTCGAAACGGACGACGATCTGGTGGCGGTGCCCGATACGATCAACCCGGGCAAGACGGCAGAGATCATCGGCCAATTCGACAAGCCGGGCACGTACCAGTTCCGGGACGATTTCTGGCCGACCCTCATGACGGGGACGATAACGGTTAAGTAAGCCCGTAAGGAGCCTGGCCGCCGTTGACGCGGTTGGGGAGTGGCGTATACTGAGGGCGCTTCGGTGGTGCGGGTCTAGGAGCACCTGAGGCGAGGAGGATGCCATGCCCGTAGTGACCCTGACGGGGAAGCTGGGGAGCGGCGCCCGCGAGGTGGGCGAGGCGGTGGCGCGCCTTCTGGGCATCGACTTCGTCGACCAGCAGATCTTGGTGGAGGCCGCGCAGCGCTGCGGGGTCCCCGTCGGCGCAGTTGCCGAGCGCGACGAGCGCCGTGGCAGCCTGCGGGAGCGGCTCTCGGCGATGCTGCGCACCTTCTTGGAGCGTTCTGCCGCTTCCGGAGCGGACCCCCTGACGGGCGCCACCGGCTTGGAAGCCTTGCTCTCCCGCACCTATGCAGAGATGGCGGCCCACGAAGAGCCCCAGGTGAGCGATCAACTGTATCTGGAGACGGTGGGGGCTATCGTACGGGAGTTGGCAGCGCGCGGCGGCGTGGTGGTGCTGGGCCGTGGGAGCCAGATGATCCTGAGGGACCACCCGGGGGTGCTGCACGTCCTGTGCGTGGCCCCGCGGGAGCTCCGGGTGCGCCGCCTGGCGCAACGGGAAGGCATTTCGCTGGAAGAGGCGGCGCGGCGGCTGGCAGAGGGGGATAGGGCCCGCTGCGCCTTCTACAAGAAATTCTGGAAGGTAGAGGTGGAAGACCCCCACCTTTACGACATGACGTTGGAGACTTCGCGTCTGGGGATCGACCTGGCGGCGGAGCTCGTGGCAGCGGCCGCGCGGGCCAAGGAGTCTACGCTGGGCACCGGTTAGCGGCTGGCGGCCACTACACCTCTATCCCAGAAGGCGCCTCAAGTACTCCTCTGCCCGCTGTAAGCGCGCCAGCATGCCCCACGGGTTCCCGGGCGCCAGGGGAAGGCCCCACCCTCTCGCTTCCGGGCCCGTGCCGACGATCTCGAGGAAGCCGCGGACCTCCTCCGAACCGGGGCCGAAGGCGGTGGCCAGGAGGTGGTGGGTACTGTCCACCCATCGGGCGTAATCGTACGACACGGGACCGCGCCCGCGCAGACGGGGCACCTCTTCCAGTTTGCGCCGGATGCGCTCGGCCGTGGTGGGCATGGCGATACCAGCCTAGCGGAGGCCGATGTGGGGGTCAACGCCTAGGACGGCGGCGGGCCCGCATCAGCGGACGCTGGAGTAGTACTCCCCCCAGCGTCGGCGGTGCTCAGCCTTCAGAGCCTCGAAGCGGGCGCGATAGGACTCGCTGAGGACGGAATCGATGGTCAGAATAAGGGCGTCCTCGCGGTTGTCGGAGTAGTACTGGGGGCGGCGCCCCGCCTGCTGGAAGCCGTATTTTTGATAGAGGGACAAGGCAGCCTCGTTGCTGACGCGGCACTCCAGCGTCATCATGGCCTGGCCCTTCGTTTGGGCGAGGTGAATGGCCGAGATGAGAAGCAGTTCGCCCAGGCCGCGTCGGCGGTGGGTTTCGCGCACGGCGATGGTCACGATATGGGCCTCGTCAGGTAGCATCCAGAGGCCGATGAAGCCGACGATGAGCTCGGGGCGCTGATCGGGCGGCGGCAAGGGGGCCGCGCTGTCTGACGAAAGCCGGTGACGCAGGTCACCGAAGAGACGGCCCAGCGGTCCGCCGGCCTTCGGCTCGGGCTTCGGTTCCGGTACCGGCGCCGCGGGGTTGCGTTCCGTCACCACGATGTAGTGGGCCAAGCGGTTCTGCTGGAGTTCGCGTTTGAAGGCGGTGGGCGGCCACATGGTGGGGAAGGACTGGCGCTCCACCTCCAGGACCTGGGGTATGTCCTCGATGCGCATCGGGCGGACGCAGTAGCGCAGGGCCGTTCGCATGGTTCCGACATTCTAGCACGGGGTGTTGTAGTGCGAAACGGGGCTATAACGGGAAAAACGGACGATGTTGTTGGCGGAAATCGTGCCTTTACGTCAGCGTTAAGGGTCTCGTAGAATCGAACCGAGGGCCAGCTCCATCCCACCATTTCACCGTGTATGCGCTGAGAGTTCTGAAGTTTCTGGGGCCTTATAGGGGACGTCTCGTCCTGGCTGCCGTTTGCGTCTTCATGTCGGGGGCCGCCGTCTTGGCCATGCCCCAGATCATTCGCTGGGCCATCGACTACGGCCTTGGGATCGAGCGCCAGAACGGCGAGCTGGTGGCTACGGGCGAGAAGCACCTGCTGGTGATTGCGGCCCTGGCGGTCTTGGGGGCGGCCCTGGTGCGGGGCGCCTTCGCCTACGGGCAGACGTATCTGGGGGAGTGGATCAGCCAGAGGGTGGCCTTCGACATCCGCAATCAGATCTACGACCGGCTCCAGAGGCTATCCTACGCCTACCACGACCGCCAGCAGACGGGCCAGCTCATGTCGAGAGCCACGCAGGATGTGGAGGCGGTGCGGTGGTACGTGGCCATGGGGGTGCTTCGGGGGGTGTACATCGTGGCGATGCTGGCGGCGGTGCTGGCGCTCATGCTCGCCACCAACTGGAAGCTGGCCCTGGCCTTCTGGGCCTTCCTGCCGTTGGTGGTCTGGCGCTCGGCAACGATGGCCCTGCGGTTGCGGCCGCTGTGGGGGCGCGTGCAGGAGGGCCTCGCACGGATGACGACGGTGCTCCAGGAGGCCCTGACGGGGGCCCGGGTGGTAAAGGCCTTCGCCCGGGAGGAGTACGAGAGCGCCAAGTTCCGTCGGGAGGCCCAGGCCCTCTTCGCCGATTCCTACGAGTCCAGCCGGGTCCAGGCCTTCAACTCGCCCATCATAACGGGGCTCTGGCTCGCGGCCGCTGCGGTCACCCTGTGGGTGGGTGGCTGGCAGGTCTCCCGTGGGCAGATGGAGGTGGGCGAGCTGACATCGTTTCTGCTGTACTTGATGGTGCTCCAAATGCCGGTGCGGGCCCTGGGCTGGATAATCATGATCTTGTCTCGGGCCAACGCCGCGGGCCAGCGCATCTTCGAAGTGCTCGACGCTGAATCGGCGGTGAAGGAGAAGCCGGGGGCTATAGAACTGCGGGATGTGAGGGGGCACGTGCGCTTCGAAGACGTGTCGTTCTCTTACGACGCCATAAGCCCCGTGCTGGAGCATATCGATATCGACGCCCGCCCCGGCCAGGTCATCGCCCTGATGGGCCCCACAGGGAGCGGGAAGACGACGATCGTTAACCTGATGCCGCGCTTTTACGACGTCACGGGCGGGCGCATAACTATCGATGGCATTGACATCCGGGACGTGACTCTGGCCTCGCTGCGCCGGTGCATCGGGATCGTTCAGCAGGACGTCTTCCTGTTTTCGGCCACCATCCGGGACAACATCGCTTACGGGGCCGTGGACGCGAGCCAGGAGGAGATCGAAGCGGCGGCCAAGGCGGCCCATATCCACGACTTCATCATGTCGCTGCCAGATGGATACGATACATGGGTCGGCGAGCGGGGCATAACCCTCTCGGGCGGCCAGAAGCAGCGCGTGGCCATCGCCCGGACGCTGCTTTTGGATCCGCGGATCCTGATCCTAGATGACTCCACTTCGAGTGTGGACACGGAGACTGAGTACCTTATCCAGCAGACGTTGGCCCGGCTCATGAAGGGGCGCACGACCTTCGTCATCGCCCAGCGGCTGCGCACCGTGAAGATGGCGGACCAGATCTTGGTCTTGGAGGCGGGGCGCATCGTGGAGCGCGGCCGGCACGAGCAGCTCCTGCGCCGGGGCGGGGTGTACCGCCAGATCTACGATCTGGAGCTGAGGGACCAAGAGGAGGCGCTGGCCCAAGAGGTGGCGTTAGAGGCCGCAGGGGGCGCGGGGAGCTAGGCGATGGCCTTCTGGGGCGGCACAGGCGCTGGCGGCTGGAGTCACGGCCACCTGACGGCTGCCCGGCCGGGGCCCGGGGGCCTGAAGGGTGGGGCTACCGGCTGGGACGACGAAGAGCTGGGCCGGGTGTACGACCACACCGTCGTCCGGCGACTCTTGCCGTACCTTCGGCCCTACGTTGCCCAGACGGCCGTGGCCATCGCCGCCATGCTGGTGTTCGCCGTCGCTTCCAACACGCAGCCCTTCCTTATCGGCCTGGCGGTGGACCGGTTCATCGCCAAAGGAGACACGGGCGGCGTCACGCTAATAGCGGGCCTGCTCATCGGCCTGGCCATCCTGGGATGGGCGGCGCAGTATGCGCAGCAGACGGCCATGGCATACGTGGGCCACAACGTACTCCTGACCTTGCGCACCCAGATGTTCGACCACATCCAGAAGCTATCGCTGAGCTTTCTGGATCGGAACGAGGTAGGGCGGGTGATGTCCAGGGTCCAGAACGACGTCACTGTCCTCCAGGACCTGCTCACCACGGGCCTGCTGACCATTTTGGCCGATTTCGCCGGGCTAGGCCTGGTGGTCTTCTTCCTGCTAGCGCGGGATGTTTCCCTGGCTCTGATCACCTTCACCGTGGTGCCCATCCTGGTGGCGGTTATGGCCGTCTGGCAGTCCAGGGCCCGCCGGGCCTTCATCCGTGTGCGGCAGGCCATCGCCATCGTCAACGCCAACCTTCAGGAGAACGTATCGGGCGTGCGGGTGATCCAGAGCCTATCGCGGGAGGACGAGAACATCCGGCGGTTCGGGCAGGTGAATGCGGAGAACCTCAGCGCGAACGTCGAGGCCGGCCGGGTGACGGCTGCGGTGATGCCGGCCGTGGAGGCGCTGGTGGCCTTGGCCACGGCCCTGGTCCTCGTCTTCGGTGGGTTCCGCGTGGTGGATGGCTCCCTGACGGTGGGCGTAGTCATTAGTTTCACCCTGTACGTGCAGCGCTTCTTCGATCCCATACGGGATCTGGTCCTTCAGTACACCCAGCTCCAGCGGGCGATGGCAGGCGGCCAGCGCATACTGGAGGTGTTGGACACGCAGCCAGAGATCGTGGATGCGCCGGGAGCCATCGAGCTGCCGGACATCCGCGGCGAGGTGACGTTCGAAGATGTGGGCTTCGAGTACGTGCCGGGGGTGCCGGTGCTGCGGGGGATCAACCTGCGGGTGCGCCCAGGGGAGACGGTGGCACTGGTGGGGCCGACGGGCGCAGGTAAGAGCACGATGGTTTCGCTGGTCGCCCGCTTCTACGATGTGACTTCCGGACGGCTCCTCATCGACGGATACGACATCCGCTCCAT
>DAOUAG010000045.1:0-1598 GCA_034433815.1 Dehalococcoidia bacterium
GGCCGTAGCACCTCCCCGCGCCGGTCCAAGCGCTCGTCGGCCTCCAAGCGCAGGTCTTCGGGCACGAGCGGCGGCTCCCGCTGGGGCGCGAGGTCGTACAGGTGGGGCCGGGTTTGGCGGCCGATGACCAGCACATCGCGGAAGCCTTTGGTGGTGATGAGGGCCGTGCGAGCGCCGCGGCGCTCGATGATGGTGTTGGTAGCCACGGTGGACCCGTGAACCACCTCGACGCCCGAGGCTCGGCCGGCCCGCCGCGCGTGCCCGAGCACCGCGGACAGCCCTCGAAGAACCGCGCGGGCCGGGTCATCGGGCGTTGACGGGCACTTGTAGACGCGGGCGGTGCCGTCTTCCGCTAGCAGATAGAAATCGGTGAACGTACCGCCGGTGTCGATGCCGATAATCACAGGAAGAGTGTACGACAGATGCAGGCCTGTCCCCACTGGGACATTCGCGCCCTCTCATGCTGAGGTCCTCGAAGCATGAGGGCTCTAAGGGCTCCTAGCGGACGCCAGGCGGGAGCCGCGTGGGCTTCATTCCGTTAACGTGAGCGTTATGGTATCCTGCGGACAACGTTGCCGCGCAGACCCAGGAAAGAAGACCGATGGGCACGATAATCGACATGCATGTCCATACGATGGTGGGCTCCATGGACAGCGACATCTCGCCGAAGCGTCTGGCCGAGGCCGCCAACGGCGCCGGCCTGCGGGGCCTGGCCCTGACCGAGCATGTGAACCAGTGGCGACCCGACGAGATCCAGCGGCTTCGGGAAGAGACGGGGCTCCTGTTGATCAACGCCCGGGAGTGGTCCACTGACATGGGGCACATCGGCGTCTTTGGGCTACCGCCTGATGTGCGGGACATCCGCCGGGCGCGGGATCTGCGGGCAGCCTGCGACGAGTATGGAGCTTTCATGATCCTATGCCACCCGTTCCGTTATTATCCTGGCCCATCAAGCATCCTGTTTGGCCACCGGCGCGATGCGCAGCCCGTGGCCATCGACGAGTTGGCAGAGCACCCAGTGTTCGCGTTGGTTGACGCCATTGAGGTGCTGAACGGCGGTTGCATCGAACGCGAGAACCGGTTAGCCCAGGAGGTAGCGCGTCATCTGGGGCTCCCCATGACGGGCGGGAGTGACGCCCATATGCCCCTCGAGATCGGCCGTTACGCTACGATGTTCGAGAGAGAGCTGCGGGACCCTGATGACCTGCTGGCCGAGCTGCGAGCCGGCCGTTTCCATCCTGTAGCCTTGGACAAGACTTCCGGTACCTACATTCCACTGGCGGGCGTCTCCGGTTAGTAAGGCGACACCCAGCGCGTGCGGGCCGCGCCGGGCCTCTGGGCTCGACGAAGATCCGGCGGTCGTCAGACGCACGGGCAGCGGCCCGGAGTTGAGTTCCGCCGCCAGGATGCGAGCCTCCTCCAGACCGATGCCGCTGATGACGGCGCTGCCGTTGGTGATGGGCCGCGCGATGCGAGGGGCCGCGATTAGCTTGCCGTCCAGGAAGACCCCGAAGGGGTAGCCGGTAAGGGCCCTCGTCAGGGCCTCCAGAATACGGCTGCCATCGTCGCCGAAGCGCACGACCAGCGATACCGACGGG
>DAOUAG010000046.1:0-5748 GCA_034433815.1 Dehalococcoidia bacterium
GGTGTTCATGTCTAGCCCTCCAACGGTTCTACAACGATCAGCACTTGGCCCGCCTCAACCTGGGCGCCGGGGGTGACCCTCACCTCGCGTACGACCCCGTCCTGGGTGCAGGAGATCAGGTGTTCCATCTTCATGGCCTCCAAGACTACGAGCACCTGCCCGGCGGAGACCCGCTGGCCCGGCTCGGCGTGCACGGAAAGGACCTTGCCCGGCATCGGGGCGGTATGCCCGCCGAAAACTACCTCGCGAGCTCGTTCCGGGAAGCGGGGGACTTCGCTGAACTCCACCTCGCCGGCGGCGCTCTGTACCCAGAGGCGAAAGCCGTCGGTCGTCACGCTGAACGTTTGGCGCAGGCCGTCGATCTCAAGATCGATGCGCTCCTGCTGCCAGTCTAGAACAGCAGCCGTTCCGGAGTAACCTTCCACCTGGTAGGAGAAAGAGCCGTCGCGGTTGCGGAGGTAGCGCACGGCGATCTCCGCCTCCCTATGCCGGTAACGCACCTCCTGCATGGCCGACGGATTGTTGCGCCAGCCGGAGGGGATGGTGGCCAAGACGCGGGCCTGGGCTCTCCGTGCCTGCTGGGCCGCGAGGGCGGCGGCCAGGGCGGCCCTGGCCAGTTCGGCGGCTGGGACCTCGCGCCGCAGGGCTGGGGAGTAGCGCTCGATGAAGTCGGTCGTGGTGTCGCCGGCGAGGAACGCTTCGTGGCGGAGAATGGCCACCAGGAGATCCCGATTGGTGGTGACGCCGTGGACGCGCAAACGTTGGAGGGCGGTGGCCAGGCGCAGCGCTGCCTCCTCCCGCGTAGGGGCGTGAGCGATAAGCTTGGCCAGAAGCGGATCGAACTCCACGGGCACCAGGGTGCCGGACTCGATGCCGGACTCTACGCGAACTGGGAACGCTGGGTCGGGCGCCCAGGCTACGATGCGGCCCGCCGAAGGGAGAAACTGGTTGGCTGGGTCCTCTGCATACAGACGCGCCTCGATGGCGTGGCCGTCGATGCGGATGTCCTCCTGCCGGCAGGCAAGTGGCTCCCCTTCAGCGATCCTGATCTGTTCGCGCACCAGGTCGAGGCCCGTGATCTCCTCCGTCACTGGATGTTCCACCTGAAGGCGGGTGTTCATCTCTAGAAAATGGAACTGCCCTTCTTCGTCCAGAAGGAACTCGACGGTGCCGGCATTGTCGTAGCCGATGGCTCGAGCGGCAGTGACGGCGGCCTCTCCCAGTCGCTGGCGCAGCTCCTCGCTGATGGCGGGCGATGGCGCTTCTTCGATGATCTTCTGGTAACGGCGCTGGATGGAGCACTCCCGCTCGAAGCAGTGGATCATGTTGCCATGATGGTCGCCCAGGATCTGGACTTCGACGTGGCGGGCCTTTGCGAGATAGCGTTCCAAAAAGACGGTGCCGTCGGCGAAGGCGCCGGCGGCTTCGCGCGCGGCCCCGGCGATGGCCTCGTCTAGGGCCTCTTCCCCGGTAACGATGCGCATGCCCTTGCCGCCTCCCCCGGCTGCGGCCTTCACGAGAAGGGGGTAGCCTAGGGACCGGGCGTGTTCGCGGGCGAGAGAGGCTCGGCCGTCCGGCACCTGGATCGCGAGTAGAGTGGGGACGCCTGCCTCCTGCATGATCTTCTTGGCGGCGATCTTGTCACCCATGGCAGCGATGGCTTCCGGCCGGGGGCCGACCCAGGTGAGGCCCGCGTCCAGCACGGCTCGGGCGAAGCCGGGACTCTCGGCCAGGAAGCCGTAGCCGGGGTGCACGGCGTCGGCCCCGGTGCGGCGGGCGGCATCCAGCAGCTTGGCGATATCGAGGTACGTTTCGGCGCTGGTGGAGCCTTCGAGGGCCACGGCCTCATCGGCCTCCCGTACGAAGGGCGCCTGGGCGTCCGGGCGGGCGTACACGCAAACCACCGAGATGCCCATCTGGCGGGCGGTGCGGGTGATGCGGCGGGCGATCTCGCCGCGATTGGCGATGAGGAGCTTCTTGATGCGAGGCATCGTTATCACATGCGGAAGACGCCGTAGCCTCGGGTTCCCTTTACTTCGGCGCTGTGGCAGGCCGACAGGGCGATGCCCAGGACCGTGCGAGTATCCCGGGGGTCGATGATGCCATCATCGGCGACCCGACCAGTGGCGTATAGGGCTAGAGATTCTTTCTCTGCCCGGTCTTCTACAGCAGCGGTGATGCGAGCGTCTTCCTCCTCGTCGAAGGGGCGGCCCGCGGCTGCCGCTGAGGCGCGCCGCACGATCGACATAACGCCTGCGAGCTGTTTTGGCCCCATGACTGCGATCTTGGCGGTGGGCCAGGTGAAAATGAACCGGGTGTCGTAGGCGCGGCCGCTCATGCCGTAGTTCCCGGCGCCGTAGGAGGCGCCGATGATGACGGTGATGTGGGGTACCTGCGAGTTGGAGACGGCGTTGATCATCTGCGAGCCGTATTTGACGATGCCCCCTTGCTCGTAGACCTTGCCCACGATGTAGCCCGTGATGTTCTGAAGGAAGATTATGGGCACGTCGATCTGGTTGCAGAGCTGGATGAACTGGGCGGCCTTCTGGGAAGAGTCAGAAAAGAGGACGCCGTTGTTGCCGATGATGCCTACGGGGAAACCGTGAATAGATGCCCAGCACGTGACCAGGGTGCTTCCATAGAGGGGCTTGAACTCCTCGAAGCGGGAGCCGTCCACTATGCGCACGATGACCTCGCGTATGTCCATAGGTGTGCGCAGGTCGACGGGCAGGAGGCCGAGAAGCTCCTCCGGATCGTAGAGGGGGTCATCGGCCGGCATGGTGGGCCCCGGGCCCAGCTTGCGCCAGTTGAGATGGGCGATAACGTCGCGGGCCATGCCGATAGCCTCGATCTCGTCCTCCGCTAGGTAGTCCGCCAGGCCGGACTTGGTGGCGTGCATCTCGGCGCCGCCTAGCTCTTCGTCATCGGAGTCTTCGCCGGTGGCCATCTTGACCAGCGGCGGGCCACCCAGAAAGACCTTCGAGCGGCCCCGGATGAATATGTTGTAGTCGGACATGCCGGGCTGATAGGCACCGCCCGCGGTGGAGCTGCCGAAAACGATGGACACGGTCGGGATGCGGGCCGCCGAGAGGGCGGTGATATCGTGGAAGAGGCGGCCGCTTTCGGCGAAATGGGTGAGCTGGCGCCGCATCTCGGCCTCCGCCGAATCTTCGCTGCGGCGGAGGTCTGCGCCGGCCGATTCGACGAACTGAATGTAGGGGAGGCGGTTCAAGCGCGATATCTCCAGGGCCCTATCAATCTTCTTGTTGGAGATGGGCGTAATGGCGCCACCCAAAACGGTGGGGTCGTTGGCCGCGATGATGCACTCGACGCCCGAGACCATCCCGATCCCAGTGACGAACCCGCCGCCAACGGCGTATTCGGTGCCCCATCCGGCCAGGGGGCTGAGTTCCAAAAACGGCGAATCCCTGTCCAAGAGGAGCTCTATCCTCTCGCGGACCAGAAGTTTCCCCCGTTGGCGGTGCCTGGCGACGCTTCGCTCGCCGCCGCCGGCGCGCGCCAGAGCGAGCTGGGCCTCGACCTCTCGTAGGAGGGCAAGCATGGCCTCGCGGTTCGCCTGGAAGCGCTCCGATTTGGTGTCGATGCGTGACTGCCAGAACTTCAAGTCGGGGCTCACCTCGCCGCGCCGCTGTGCCCCGTATTGTAGTAGTCGCGTCGGGGCGGACGCAATTTTGGCCGGGGTTCGGCTCGGTGCGCGATTGTGGCCGGGGCGCCCGAGGTCGGATAAAATTGCGGCGATCCTAGTTGCAGAAGATAGGAGAGAGCGCCATGGTCGAGGCGATACCGGAAGAAGCGATGATTCGGGAAGCGGTGCGGCAGATCGCCAGGAAGTACGGGCGGGACTACTGGTTGGCAAAGGCGAAGGCAGGCGTCTTCGCTGAAGAGCTGTGGCAAGAGCTGGCACGGGGCGGGTTCCTGGGCATGATGATCCCGGAAGAGTACGGCGGAAGTGGCCTGGGCCTGAGGCAGATGGCGGTGCTCCTGGAAGAGATGTCGCACCAGGGGATCCCTCTGCTTCTTCTGGTAGTCGGCAACGTCATGGACGCCGGGCTCATCGCACGATACGGCAGCCGGGAGATGAAGGAGCGATACCTGCCGCCGTTGGCGAGAGGAGAGACGCGGTTCTGCTTTGCGCTGACGGAGCCGACAGCCGGGTCCAACAGCTTCCGCATAACCACCATCGCCCGGGCCGATGGCGATTCCTACGTGTTGAACGGACAGAAGATGTTCATAACCGGCGTCGACGCCTCGGACTTCATGGTGGTGGTGGCTCGCACAACGCCTTTCGAGGAGGCGCGGGACAAGCGGGAGGGGCTATCGCTGCTGGTGGTGGACCGGCGCTCGCCTGGGATCACGCTGCAGCCGCTGGAGATGGGGGTGTTGCATCCGGAGACGCAGTTCGCGGTGTACTTTGATGATGTGCGGGTGCCGCGAGGGGACCTGATAGGCGAGGAGGGGAAAGGGAGCCGCTATCTGTTCGATGCCTTAAATCCGGAGCGGGTGAGTGCGGCCGCTGTAGCGGTGGGTATGGGGCGTCTGGCGCTGGAGAAGGCGGTGGCCTACGCCCAGCAGAGGGTGGTCTTCGATAGGCCCATCGGGGCGCACCAGGGGCTGGCGCATCCGCTGGCCGAGGCCAAGACGCGCCTGGAACTGGCCGCGCTGATGACCCGGTATGCCGCCCAGATCTTCGATGCCGGGGACAAGGTCACGGCTGCCGCTTACGCCAATATGGCCAAGTTCGCCGCTGCGGAGGCTGCCACGGAGGCCTGTGACCTGGCCATCGAGGTGCACGGGGGCAGCGGCTTTAGTAACGACGTTGATCTCATCACCATGTGGCCGTTTATCCGCATGCTCCGCACCGTGCCGGTGTCCCGGGAGATGATACTTAACTACATCGGGGAACACGTGCTCGGCTTGCCCCGATCGTACTAGCCCAGAAGGCGGCTGGTCAGGTGGCCTCGACGGATTGAACGGGGCGAGGGACAGACAAGGGCCCAACCTTTTGGAACCACGGCCGGGCGCGATAGGCGTAAGCGTTGGCGCGTAGGAAGTTGTACGCGCCTTCGTTGCGGAGCCAGTCCTCCATGGCTGATAGGTCCGGATAGAGGCGGATGGCGTCCTTCCAGATGGCGCGGCCGCAGAGGAAACCGCTGGCTCCGGCCTCTACGGCCAGCTCGACCTGAATCAGGAACTCCTCGATCCCGACGCCGGCGCTTAGGATGACCCAGGGCAGCCGGGCCGCTTCGTTGAGGCGGGCGCATGCCTCCCGCACGTCGCTGAGGGCATAGACGGCAGGCCTCGGCCGACCATCGAAGGCGCCGCCGCTGAACTCGCGGGTGCGTTTGAGGTCCGCCGGGAACTCAAGTTTGAGGACATCCACGCCGTAGACAGGATCGCTGAACTCCCGGGCGCTGCGGATGACGAGGTCCGGCTTCTGGCGGGCGAAGTCCTCGGTGTCGGTACCAGAGCCTGTGAGGTCATAGCTAACCAGCTCCAGAAGGAAAGGGAGGCTGGCTGCGCGGCACTCCTCGCCGACGTGCCTTACTAGCTGTTGCTGGTACTGGCGCACCTCGGCCGAACTGTCCGGGTGGTAGTACACCAAGAGTTTGACGGCGGCCGCAGCGGCAAGCTGCGCCTTCTGTACGGACCAGCCTTCTATCAGCTTGGTCTTGCGCTCGAGGCCAGAGGGGCCGCATTTTTCGTAGCCAGATTCCTCGTAGGCCAGCA
>DAOUAG010000047.1:0-3126 GCA_034433815.1 Dehalococcoidia bacterium
ATCTACGAGCGCGACGGCCTGGGCAATCAGCTCGCCATCGGCAGCCGCCGGGAGGTGCCCCCTAGGCCCGGCGCCGACGTGGTCCTGACCATCGATCGCTACATTCAGCGCTTGGCTGAGAAGGAGCTGGACGCCGCCATCAAGGGTCACAAGGCAAGCGGCGGCACCATCATCGTCGTAGAGACCAAGACGGGCGCCATCCTGGCCATGGCCAGCCGGCCCACAGCCGATCTCCTGAACCCAGACCTCAGCGACGAGTCCAAGGTGGCCCTTTTTCGCAATCGCGCCATCACAGACGCCTATGAACCGGGCTCCGTGTTCAAGTTGATCACGGCGGCGGCAGCCCTGGACCTCGGCCTAGTCACGCCAGATACCCAGTGGTATGACTCCGGCGTGGTCCACGTCAGCAACTGGTCTATCTACAACTGGGACTACTCCGCCAACGGGACGCAGACCGTCGCCCAGATCTTGTCCAAGAGCTTGAACACCGGCGCCGCCTGGCTGGCCGAGCTGGTGGGCCCTGAGCACTTTTACGCCTACGTAGACCGTTTCGGCTTCGGCAAGCCGACAGGCAGCGGCCTTTCCGGGGAGGCCGCAGGACACATTCGATCTCCTCATACGGAGCCTGAGCGCTGGCGGCCGGTGGACATGGCCACCAATAGCTTCGGGCAAGGCATCAGCGTTACGCCCCTCCAGATGGCGATGGCCGTGGCTGCTATAGCCAACGATGGCGTGCTCATGAAGCCCCAGATCGTGAAGGAGACCGTATCCAACGGGCGCCGGCAGAGCGTGCAGCCTGAAGCCGTGGGCCAGGTTATCTCCCCCGAGGCAGCCCGCACCCTGCGCCAGATGATGGGCGTTGTGGTAAAGGGTATCCCCACTGCGTTTCTGGATATCCAGGGCTACGAGGTCGGAGGCAAGACGGGCACCGCCAACATCGCCACGGAGAACGGCGGCTACAAAGAGAACGCCTACATATCCTCCTTCGCCGGGGTCGCCCCGCTGGACAACCCCCGGCTGGCCATCCTGGTGAAGATCGACGAGCCCAAGGACGTCCCCTGGGGCACTGTAGTAGCGGCTCCTGCCTTCGGCCGCATCGCCCAGGCGGCCCTGGCCTATATGAAGGTGCCGCCCACGGGGGAAGCGGTCGTAGCGGACGTGAGGTGAGAGGAGTGGAAGCGGCGTTGAGGAGAGAGGACATCTGGGAAGGGCTGGGGGCGGCCTTGGTGGCGGCGCGCGCACCTTCAGACGGTGCTTTCGCCCGCGCTATCATCGACTCACGCGCGGCGAGGCAAGGCGACCTCTTCTTCGCCCTGCGCGGCGAACGCCACGACGGCCACGACTTCGTGGGCGCGGCGCTCAACGCCGGCGCAGCGGGCGCCGTCGTCGAGCGCCCCGTGCAGGCCCCCGACAACGCCTCCCTTTTTCACGTCAGCGACGTTCCCGAGGCCCTGCAACGCCTGGCGGCCTACTGGCGCCGACGCCATGACGTCCGGGTGACGGCGGTGACGGGCTCCGTGGGCAAGACCACATGCAAGGAGCTAATAGCCGCAGTCCTCGGCCAGCGCTACATGGTTCTGAAGAGCGAGGGCAACCTGAACACGGAGATCGGCATCCCTCTGACGCTCCTGGGGCTGCGCCCTGAACACCAGCGGGCCGTACTGGAGTTCGGCATGTACGCGCGTGGCGATATCGCCCTCCTGGCGCGCATCGCCGTCCCCGCTGTGGGCGTCGTCACCAACATCGGCCCGGTGCACCTCGAAAGGCTCGGCTCCCTGGGCGCCATCACTGCCGCCAAGGCCGAGCTGGTCGAGGCGTTGCCAGCAGACGGCCTCGCCGTCCTCAACGGCGATGACTCCCGGGTGGCGGCCCTGGCCCAGCGCACGCGGGCCCGCGTTGTGCTGTACGGCCTATCCTCCCAATGCGACGTCAGGGCTACCGAGGTTGAGAGCCACGGGCTAGAGGGAATCACCTTCCGGCTCCACTCCGCAGGTGGGTCAGTGCGGGTCGCTTGTCCCCTCTTGGGACGCCATCACGTGTACCCCGCCCTTGCCGCCGCAGCGGTCGCCCTGCAAGACGGCATGATGCTGGGGGAGATAGCAGCGGCCCTGAGTTCTGCCAGACCGGATCTGCGTCTGAGAGTCCTACGGGGCCCCAACGGATCGATAATCATAGACGATTCTTACAACGCCAGCCCGGCGGCCATGCTGGCGGCCCTGGACCTCCTTTCGGAGATGCCGGGCCGGCGCATCGCCCTCTTGGGCGAGATGCGGGAGTTGGGCGCCGCCGAGGAAGAGGGCCACCGCAGCGTGGGCCAGCGGGCCGCCCGAACCTGCGACCTCTTATACGTAACCGGCGAACGGTGCAGGCCGTTGGCCGAAGCCGCGGAGGCCAGCGGCCTGGAGGCGCGCTGGGTGAGCCCGGGCGCGGCTGCGGATGTCCTGCGGCAGGAGCTGCGCCCCGGCGACTACCTGCTGGTCAAGGCATCCCGCGCCATGGGCCTGGAAGCAGTGGTGGATGCCCTGGTGGCGAGATGATCTATGCGCTTAGCTTGGGGGCGATCGCCTTGGTAGCGACGGTGATAGCGGGATATCCGGCGGTGGCGATGCTCCGGCGCCTCAAGGTGGGCAAGGAGATCAGCGAGTGGGGCCCGGAGAGCCACCGCGTGAAGGCCGGTACGCCGACGATGGGTGGCATCCTCATAGTCGGCGTCATCGCTGCCGTGACCGTCGCCGGCAACCTGGTGGGCCGCTGGTCCATCGGCCTGCCGTTGGCGGTCGCCGGTGCCCTGGCGCTCCTGGGCTTCGTGGACGACCTCGGTTCCCTCCAGGGGCGGCCCCAGAGAGCCCTGAGCAAGCGTGTCAAGTTCGTGGCCTTTGTGCTTATCGGCGCCGCCGCCGCCTACGGGCTGTATGGCCAACTAGACCTCAGGACGGTGAACATCCCCTGGGAAGGCCGGCACGACCTGGCCGCCGCCTACGTTCCGATCGCCGTCGCCGTCGTAGTCCTTACGGCCGGCGGAGTTGCCGTGACCGACGGTCTGGACGGCCTGGCGGCGGGCACAGCGGGGATCGCCTACGCCGCCTTCGGTGGCATCGCCCTGTCCCAGGGCCAGGACTACCTCGG
>DAOUAG010000048.1:0-3571 GCA_034433815.1 Dehalococcoidia bacterium
CTTTTTCGCCCGACGGCTCATTGTTCTTTACCCTCGGGGAACAGGGGCTACAGGTGGGACCAGCCGATAGCATCACGAGCGTTCGTGTCCTGGAACCCGACGCCGTTGAAGCCCGTTGGCTCGCTGACTCCAACTCCTTGGCCATCGTTGTTGCCAAAGGCGGGCTAGCATCCGAGAATCAACGCGCTCCCATAGAGATCGTCGCTGCTGATGGGTCGTCACGCCGTCGGGTGGCAGTCACAGATCTACCTCGCAAGATCCAAACGTTACCGGGCAAACTTGCGTACGTCGCAGACTCTCGCTTGCATCTGTTGGATCTGGCGACTAACGCCGACCAGGACACGGGGATCATCATCGACACCGACGCAACCAACGACCTGCCATATCAGGTCTCGCCGGACGGCCGGTTCGTGGCTGTGCTGGCGGGCACGACCCTGGGCGTTGTCGATCTCGTATCAGGCGATGCAAAACAGTTGACCTCGGCAATTGAAGGGCGCCGGTGGGCGCCATATGCTTGGTCGCCCGACGGGGCAACTCTGGCGTACGCTCAGGTCCAGCCGAGCGGGCGAAGTCGCATCATTGTTTACGACGTGACGACGGGCTCGGACACTGTGATCGTGGAATCAGGCGAGGAAGGATTTTACGCGGGACTTACTTGGACACCAAGCGGCGGATGGCTGCTGTACGCTTTTCATCCTCGGGGCAACCGCATTGAGGAAGAGGCGAGTTACGAGGCTGTGAACGTGTACAGCGGCGAGCGCTCGGTGCTCTTTCAGGGCGGCCTTGGGCTGCGCCTCTCCGACGACGGGCGCCGGATCGTATTCACTCGGGCATCCGTCCCTCAAGAACGGGGCGTCTGGATAGCAACGATCGCGTTCTAGATGCAGCGGGGGGATGAGACGAAACGAATCCTGAAGCTGGTGTCCCTGGGTCTGGCGGCTTCCATCGCGCCACTGGCAGTCATCCCAGGGCGTGTCCATCGATTCGCTGGAGGCTATCGGGCTTATCATACGGCTCGCAAATGAGTACGGGATCGAGCCGCTCGCCGATGGCTGGTGGTCCGACCTAGCCACACTTGACGAGGCGGCCCGCCGCATATTAGGGCTCCTCACCGGCGAGGCGCCGGCTCCCTGAGGCGCGTGATTTATCCCGCCATCTCGGCTACGCACTGAGTCCCCAAGCACCCCCGCGCCCGGCGGGTGTATCATAGGGGCGAAAGCACCCCTAGGCTGGAGGCCCGGCAGTGCCACCCGCGCACCTGAACTACATCAACGGCCAGTGGATGCCCCCGCGCAACGATAGCTGGCTCGAACGCGAGAACCCCGCCACCGGCGAAAGCATCGGCCGCTTCCCCAACTCCGGCCCCGAGGACGTCGCGGCCGCCGTGCAGGCCGCCCTGGACGCCGGCGAACGCTGGCGGGCAACGCCAGCCCCTCGCCGCGCTGAGATCCTCTTCCGGGCGGCCGAAATTATGCTGGCCCGCAAGGAAGAGCTGGCGCGCGATGTGACCGTCGAGATGGGCAAGGTCATCAAAGAGGCCAGGGGCGACGTCCAGGAAGCCATCGATATGACCTACTACATCGCCGGCGAGGGGCGCCGCATGTGGGGCCAGACAACGCCCTCGGAGCTGCCCAGCAAGTTCTGCTTCACCGTCCGACAGCCCCACGGCGTCGTCGCCGCCATCACCCCCTGGAACTTCCCCATAGCCATACCGTGCTGGAAGCTGATGCCTGCCCTGGTCACTGGCAACACTGTCGTTTTCAAGCCATCCCACTACGCTCCTTTGAGCGCCCTCAATCTGGTCAGCATCCTGGAGGAGGCGGGGATGCCCCCCGGCGTGGTCAACCTGGTCCTGGGAGGAGGCCAGGCCGGCGCCGCCCTGGTGGAGGATCCGAGGGTGGCCATGGTCTCCTTCACCGGGTCCCTGGAGATCGGTAGGGAGATCGCCGTCTCCTGCGCCCGCAGCGGCAAGCGTCTGCACCTGGAGTTGGGCGGCAAGAACGCCATCATCGTCCTGGAGGACGCCGACATCGACCTGGCCATCGATGGGGCGATCTGGAGCGCCTTCGGGACCAGCGGCCAGCGCTGCACCGCAGCCAGCCGTTTAATAGTGCACGAGCGGGTGGCCGGCGCCTTTACCGATGGGCTGGTGGCCAGGGCCAAGGCTCTGCGCCTGGGCAATGGCTTGGACCCGGCCACGGAGGTGGGCCCCGTCGTCAACCAGCCCGCCCTGGAGAAGATCCAGCGCTATATGGACATAGGGCGGGACGAAGGAGCGGCTGTCGCCTGCGGCGGTACCCGTGCCTCGGGGCCAGGCCTGGACAAGGGCTGGTTCTTTCAGCCCACCGTGCTCGTGGACGTTAAACCGCAGATGAGGGTGGCTCAGGAGGAGATATTCGGCCCCGTGACGGACGTCATCGTCTGCTCCAGCCTGGAAGAAGCGGTGGCCATCAACAACGACGTCCCGTACGGTCTCGTCACGTCCGTCTACACGCGGGACGTGAATGCGGCCTTCCGGGCCATGGAGCGCATCACCACCGGCATCGTCTACGTAAACGCGGGGACCATCGGCGCGGAGGTTCACCTGCCTTTCGGCGGCACCCGGGGCACCGGCAACGGACACCGGGAGGCCGGCCAGGCTGCCCTCGATTCCTACAGCGAATGGAAGACGGTCTACGTGGACTACTCCGGCCGTCTTCAGAAGGCGCAGATCGACCGCTAGCGAGTTGGTACGCCAGGGTCAGGGTACAAGCCGCGGCCGGTCGAAGTTGGGGGCCCTCTCTGCGGGAGGTTTGCCTTCCGGGCCTCCCCCGGAGCGCATCGTCATCGAGGGGGTCCGCCCGGAGGTGGACGAGGGCCGTTACCCGGCGAAGGCTATCGCCGGCGAGCGGGTGACGGTGGAAGCCGATATCTACGCCGACGGCCACGAGGCCATCGCCGCGGTTCTCCTCCACCGTCGGGCGGGCCAACGGAGGTGGCGCGAGGTGGCCATGGAGCCGCTGGGGAACGATCGCTGGAGGGCGGAGTTCCCGGTGCCGGCGGTCGGTCTCTACCACTTCACCATCGAGGCCTGGTTAGACCCGTTCCAGACGTGGCGCCAGGACTTGGCGAAGCGCGTCGATGCCGGCCAGGACGTGCGCTCGGAGCTACCCATCGGCGCCCTGATGCTGGCCGAAGCGGCGGCCAGAGCCAGAGGCCGGGACGCCCAGAGGCTTCGGGCAGCCGCCCAGCGCCTCAGCTCGGGGCGCCGCCAGGACGCGCTGGTGCGACTGGCGCTGGACCCCGGCCTGGCGCGAACGATGGCCCGCTGGCCGGACAGGCGAAGGGCTACGCGCTACCGGCGGGAGCTGGCGGTGGAGGCGGCCCCGGCCAGGGCGGGCTTCAGCGCCTGGTACGAGATGTTTCCCCGCTCGGCGGCGCCGGAGCCCGGCCGCCACGGCACGTTTGCCGATGTGGAGGCCCGCCTTCCCTACGTGGCCGGCATGGGGTTCGACGTGCTCTACCTGCCGCCTGTGCATCCCATCGGGCGGACGCATCGCAAGGGCAAGAACAACGCGCTCGTCGCCTCCCC
>DAOUAG010000049.1:0-7302 GCA_034433815.1 Dehalococcoidia bacterium
CTTGACATCAGCCGAGAGGGCCCGCGACCTCAAGAAGAAGCCGGTGTGGGTGCTGGGCTCCGGTGAAGCCACAACCCACGCGTCCATCGCCAACATGCCGGATCTGACCACCACTCCGGCCAGGATATCGGGCCCGCGAGCGTTCGCCATGGCAGGAGTCCGGCACGAGGACATCGACGTGGTGGAGGTGTACGACTCGTTCACCTACACCGTCCTGGTGACGCTGGAGGCACTGGGGTTCTGCAAACCGGGTGAGGGCGGAGCCTTTGTCTCAGGTCAGCGCACGGCGCCAGGCGGCGACTTCCCCCTCAACACCAACGGCGGCGGCCTCTCATACACCCACCCAGGGATGTACGGCATCTTCCTCCTCATCGAGGCGGTGCGACAACTGCGGGGCGAGTGTGGGCCCAGGCAGGTCCCCAATGCCCGGCTGGCACTGGTGAACGGCACCGGCGGGGTGCTCTCTTCGACGGGCACCCTCATCCTAGGAGTGGAATGACCGGGCGCGGCACCCGGCCACCGGAAACCGGACACAGGCTGCAGTACGAGACACCAGCGCCTCCACAGAATCTAGCTCGAAGGAATCGCCAACAGTGAGCCTTATCGACCTACACACCCACACTCAGCCTCTCTCCCACGACAGTTCGCTTACAGCCGACGTCCTGATCGAGGCGGCCAAGGAGGCCGGCCTGGACGGCATCTGCCTGACGGAGCACGACTTCTTTTGGAACCATGAGGAGGTACGCCAGCTGGCGCTGCGCCACCGGTTCGTCGTCATCCCTGGAATAGAGGTGAACACCGACGATGGCCACTTCCTAGTGTTTGGGCTGGAGCGCTACGTGTACGGCATGCACCGGACCAAGGACCTCGTTTCCCTGGTGGTGGCCGCAGGCGGAGCGATGGTGGCGGCCCACCCTTACCGGCGCCAACTGCCCTGGGAGCTATTGCGCGGCGAAGATCCGCGAGGCGGTCCAGACTGGCAGGCGGCTCTCGACCGGGCCGTCGGCAATCAGGCCTATCGTCACGTGTGCGCTATGGAGGCGTACAACGGGCGTGGCAGCGAGCGGGAGAACGCCTTCGCGCGGGAGGTATGCCAGCGCTTGGCGCTGCCGGCTGTGGCCGGCAGTGACGCCCACGCAAGGGCCGATGTGGGCCGCTGCGCCACGGAGTTCGACGCCCCGGTGCGAGATCTCGATGACCTTATCCAGGCCCTGCACTCAGGGCGCTTCCGGCCGGCTATCCTGCGCTAGCCACGCAAAGCGTCACCGCGCGTACGTCCCGGTGAGTTCCCCGAAGGCCAGAATATGGCCCTTCATCGCTTCGACTATCTCCTTGGAGTCGCTACCCGTCTTCAAGAAGATGTCACTGTCAAGGGCGTAAACGCGGAAGCGGTAGGTGTGGTGCGAGCCTTTGGGCGGGCAGGGCCCCCCATAACCGACCTTTCCGAAGCTGTTCTTCCCCTGACGAAACTCCACAGCGTCAGGCTGCACGCGAGCCGGCAGGCCTTCAGATGTCGGGGGAATGGCGTAAACGACCCAATGGACGAACCCGCCGGCGTCCGGATCGTCGACGATCACGGCAAGGGAGCGTGTGCCTTCGGGCACCCCCTTCCAACTGAGGGCCGGGGACGCATCCAACCCATCGCACGTGTACTCCTTCGGTATGGCGGCACCGGAGGCGAAGGCAAGGCTTGACACCTGTATCGTCTGCGAAGGCGTCACGCTGGCGCCGGCCAAGGGGTCCCCACGGCCGCCGCCGCCACAGGCGGCCAACAGCCCCGATACCAGCACCACTACTGCCGCCAACGCAGCTCTCGCGCCCTGCGTGACCATCCCGGAGCCATGATACAACAGAGGGTGCCAGGCCTGAGCCTCTGGATTGCGCTACCCCCAGGCCATAAGCCATAATGCGGGGCGCCTATGGAGTTCCTTCAGCGCTTGCCGTTGCCCCGGCGGCTGTCGTCCCGCGTCTGGCTCATCTCCTTGCCGTCCGCCCTACTGTCCTTCGAGAGGCGTCAGAGGATCCCGCGGCTCCCCGTGGGGAAGGGGCGATTCGTGGGCATCCCGATAGCCGCAGCCGGCGTTGCCCTTGCCATCTGGGCCTGGCGCACGCCCGGCGCAGCCATCAGCTTGCCACGGCCCGTGGCCTCGTTTTCGCGCCGACCGGCAACTCTGGGCGGGGTGCTTATGCTCGCCGGCCTGGCCCTCTTCCTGCGTTCGGCAGTCCTGGCGCTGTACTCCCTGGGCGTGGCGTGGGCCGCGAACAGCGGCGCGGTGGCCGTCGAGGAGCCTCGCGCGGAGTCGCTCTTCATCCGGCGCAACGGGCGCTCCGGCGAGGTTTGACACACTCATTGCTCTGTCGTATGCTCCCTGACGCGCACGTTAAGGTTAGGAAATCCGAGGCCGACAGTTGCCTGAGAATGGCGAAGATCATCCCCGCCAATCTCCGGCAGCGGGCTTCCGTTTCCGGACAAGGAGGTCCCACATGACCCAGCCTGCTTCCGTTATCACCGATGAGATGCGCGCCGCCATCGGCCGCGAATCGGAGCCTGTGACCTACGAGGTGGACAACCTGGGTTGCCGCCAGTTCGCGAGGGCCGTCGGGTACAAGGACCCCATCTTTTACGATGAGGCCTACGCCAAGAGCAAGGGGTATCGCGGCCTGGTGGCGCCCATCGGCTTCTTAGGCCACCCCATCTACGACCCCAACAAGCCGCCGCCGATACCGGAGGCCTTCCGTCTCGACGTCCCCTACAAGCGCATTCTGAACGGAGGCACCGACATCGAGTACTTCGACACCGTCTGCTCGGGCGATAGGCTTACAGCGACCACGAAGCTTACGGGGCTCACGGAGCGCGAGGGACGCATGGGCCCAATGCTGATCATTAACGTGGAGACTACCTACAAGAACCAAGCCGGGAAGACGGTGGCCATCGTCCGCGGCACGGCCATCCGCTACTGATGTCGGACAGAGGCAAGGGAGGAGACCATGGCGCAAGTGTACTTCGAGGACGTTAAGGAAGGGGACGCTGTGCCCACGCTGGTGCAGCACTGCGACGCCCAGAGGCTGGTCTGGTGGGCCGCCGGTTCCGGGGACTACTACCAGATCCATTACGATAAGGACTTCGCTCAGGCTACCGGCCTGCCGGAACGGATCGTCCACGGGGCGCTGAAGCACGCGCTCTTGGGCCGCATGCTCCACGAATGGGTGGGGGAGAAGGGCTTCGTCAGGCGCGTCGCCTGTCAGTACCGCGGGATGGACATGATTAACCGCGACGTCATCTGTAAGGGCGTGGTTACTGGCAAACGAACCGAGAACGGCCGGAACCTGGTGGATCTTGAGGTGTGGACGGAGGATCCCGACGGCAACAAGACGACACCAGGCACAGCAACCGTCGAACTGCCTTCGAGGGCGGGCTAAGGCAAGGGGGTTAGGCAAACATGGGTGCGCTTGAGGGCAAGGTAGCGGTTATCACGGGCGCTGGGAGAGGCATCGGCCGCGGCATCGCCCTGATGATGGCCGAGATGGGCGCCAAGGTAGTGGTCAACGATCCCGGCGTAAATCCCGACGGCACGGGCCACGACAACGGCCCTGCGGACCAGGTGGTTGCGGAGATCAGAGCCGCTGGCGGCACGGCAGTCGCTAACTACGATTCGGTGGCGACGACCCAGGGCGGCGAGGCGATCATCCAGACGGCCCTGGACAACTTCGGCCGTATAGACATCTTGGTCAATAACGCCGGCATCCTTCGAGACCGCATGATCTTCAACATGACGGAGGAGGAGTGGGACGAGGTGATCGCCGTCCACCTGAAGGGGCACTTCAACACTATAAAGCCCGCCTCCGTGCTCATGCGGCAGCAGCGCTACGGCCGGATCATCAACTTCACGTCGGAGTCTGGCCTCTGGGGCAACGCTGGGCAGGCGAATTACGGGGCTGCAAAGTCCGGCATAGCCGGCCTAACGCGCGTGGTGGCCCGGGACCTCGGACGCTACGGGGTGACCTGTAACGCCATCGCCCCGCGGGCCTGGACCCGGCTGACAGCTACGGTGCCCAGGCCTGGCGAGGAGATAAAAGGGTACGACCCTGACTGGGTGGCGCCGATGACCTGCTACCTGGCCACAGACGACGCCTGGAACATCAATGGCCAGATCTTCCACGTCTACGGGGGCACCGTTGCGGTCCTCCAGCATCCTGTGCCCTGGCGGACCATCTTCAAGCGGGGCATGTGGACTCTGGACGAGCTTTCCAAGATGGTGCCCACCATCCTGGAAGGCACCCACAATCCGGCCCCCCCTGCTCCTGATATAGAGGTGCCCGGCAGGCCGAAGGTCGGCGCTTCGTAGCGGCTGCGCGACGGAAGAGACGAGATGAGGTGTTAGGAATGGCAGGCAGACTGGAAGGACGCAACGCGGTAGTAACCGGCGCTGGCCGCGGCATCGGGCGCGCGGTAGCCATACTTCTGGCCAAAGAGGGCGCACGAGTCGTGGTCAACGACCCAGGGGTGAACGTAGACGGCACTGGGCACGATAACGGGCCGGCGGATCAGGTTGTAGAGGAGATTCGGGCGGCAGGCGGCACAGCGGTAGCCAACTACGACTCGGTGGCCGACACCAAGGGCGCCGAGAACATGATCCGCCAGTGCGTCGACACCTTTGGGCGCATCGATATCTTGATCAACGTAGCGGGCATCCTGCGGGACCGTATGATCTTCAACATGACGGAGGAAGAGTGGGACGCGGTCATCGCCGTGCACTTGAAGGGCCACTTCAACACCATCAAGCCCGCCTCCGTGCTCATGCGGCAGCAGCGTTACGGACGGATTGTGAACTTCTCCTCGATTTCGGGTTTGCGGGGCAACTCTGGCCAGGCCAACTACGGAGCAGCGAAGGCCGGCATCGCCGGCCTGACGCGGGTGGTGGCGCGCGACCTAGGCCGATACGGCGTCACCTGCAACGCCATCGCGCCTGGCGCCCAGACCCGCATGATCGCCCAGATACCCGACAGCGCCCGGGCGCTGCGAGCCGCCAGAGGGATGCAACAGACCAGCGCGTCCGCACAGCTCTTGGTTGAGCCAACGCCGGAACATGTAGCCCCCATGACCGTTTGGCTCTGCACCGACGATGCGTGGAACGTTAACGGCAAGATCTTCCACGTTGCTGGGGGCGTCGTGTCCCTGGCTCACGAGGAGACGGCGATCCGCGAGATTCATAAGGACGGCAAGTGGACGGTGGAGGAGCTGGCCGCGCTGGTGCCCACGCAGCTCATGGCGGGCATTCCGAACCCGGCTCCGCCACCGGACGACCTGGACATCCCGGGGAGGCCCGTACCGTCAGCCAGCACCTAGCCTACGGCCGGCGGGCGGCGCTTCGCCTCCGCCGATGCTGGCACACCTACCCCGCCACTGGCAGCCGGGGCGCCGGCTCTTCTCGCCCCGCGCGCACGAGCTCCATGACGATAAAGGTGTGGCCGTCGCGCCAGGATGTGCCGCAGGCCTCGAACCCCGCCTTGCGAAAAGCCCGGTGAGCCCGGGCGTTCCAGTCCAGCGTGTGGAGATAGAGCCTGCGCAACCCGCCCCTTTGCAGCAAGGCCCGGACGAAGTTCTCCAAAGCATCACTGCCGTAACCTTGCGACCAGTGGCTGCGTTCGCCGATGCTGATGCCGATCTCGGCCTCGCCGCGGGCGGCGTCAAGGTTGTAGTACATGATGTTGCCAATATGGCGGCCGTTCTCGTCCTCGATGGCGAAGGAACGGTCGGGCATATCAGTGAAGCGAAAATCGAAACGCCAGTTCCGCTGGTAGCTATCGAAGGGAACCTGTACCGGCCGGGCTGCATCGAACTGCGCCAGCTCCGGATCGGCGCGCCATCGGTACTCGTCTGCGGCGTCGGCAAGGCGCTTGCGGCGAACTACGGTCCGGCGGCCGCGGGCGAAAACATCGTCCTTCGGGTACAATCTACGCCTCCCCCTGGACCATGGCCCTGGCCTTTTCCACCATCCTGGCCTCGTTCTTGAAACTCAGGATCTTGGACGCCACTTCGACG
The DNA here is from genome assembly GCA_034433815.1 of Dehalococcoidia bacterium. Lineage (GTDB taxonomy): Bacteria > Chloroflexota > Dehalococcoidia > SM23-28-2 > RBG-16-64-32 > DAOUAG01. The sequence continues at coordinate 6,044 of DAOUAG010000049.1, forward strand.
GGGTACCATTCCACCCTATCGTACTCCGCATCGTGGGCCGTAGTATCCCCACCGGTGGCCTCCATGAGGTAGTGATGAACCCACTTATGGTAGCGCACCCCATTGCGCGAGAACCAATACTGAATAGTGCCGATCTTGCCGACGATCCTGACTTGTAGACCGGTCTCTTCAGATACCTCGCGAAGGGCCGTCTCCTCCAGCGACTCGCCTGGGGCCGGGGTGCCCTTGGGCAGCCCCCAGACACCGTCCCTGTCTCGCCCGCAAAGCACCACTTCCATGCCGCGCGGCCCCAACCGGTACACTACGCCCCCGGCGGAGATTGCCGTCTGGACAGGCAGTCTAGCTCCTCGCGCCGGCATGGTGCTAACGGAACCTGAAACCCAGGGGATCTTCCTCGAAGTCGATGCCCGCCAGCGCCGAGATCGCTGCCTCCCTTGCGGGGCCAGGCGGCCCGGCAACCAAATCCAGAAGCGCTGCTTTGGCCCCTGGGCCGCCTATCTCGCCCAGGGCCGCGATGGCAGCTTGTTGAACCTCTGAGTCAGCGTCATCGAGAAGGGGCACCAGGTGCGGCACCGCCGATGGGTCGCCAAGGGAGCCGCAGGCCACGGCCGCTTCGTACCGGATCTCCGGGTCTTCACTGGCCAGCTCCCGTAGCAGGAGCGGCAGCCATCGGGGCTCGCAGCTCTGGCCCATGGCGTAGATAGCGCTCACCTTGAGCCGATGGACCCCGCTTTCGTAGGCTTCACGGATAGCCTGACGCACCCAAGGCTTATCGTGGGGGCCGATGGCTTCGAGGGCTCTGGCCCTCACCTCCTCGGCCTCGCCGCCATCTTCCAGCACGCGCCGCAGACCGGCCTCGACCTCCGCGAAATACCGCTGCCGCAGGCGGCCAAACTCTGACAGCATCACGAAGCGGCCCAGAGCCAAGGCAGCCTCCGCTCGCACCCCTACGTCGGGATCGCCTTCCAGAAGTTGCAGGAGCACGGCGATTACATCGGTCCCTTCATGTTCCCAAAGCCCCCGCAGGCAGACCACACGCACCTGCGCATCTTCATCCTTCAGGCCACGCAAGAAGACGGCATCGAAGTTGAGGTCAACATTGTCCTCGGCCAGATCGGCCAGTTGCTGGACGATGCTGCGCCGTCGGCGGACATCGATGGCAGGCCAGACTCGATCCAGCATCTCCTGGCGCTCAGCCGTGAGGGACGACAGATGGCGCAGGCCTGCAGCCCTTATGCGAGCCGAAGGATCGGCCAGCT
>DAOUAG010000050.1:0-13315 GCA_034433815.1 Dehalococcoidia bacterium
ACCTCCGCCCCAAAGCGGGCGATGTCGAAGCGGGGCATGGCCGTGGCGATCATCTCGATGGCGCAGCAGGCAAGGCCGAAGGCCGCTGGCCAGAGGGACGACCGGCGCGCCCAGTTCACCACCGCCTCGACCGAGGTGAGGAGAACGTTACGGCGCAGGGACTCCTCTACCGACTCCGTCTCAGAGACGCGCACCAGGGGTGCGCCAGGGCCGCTTTGGGGGCTGTCAGTCATCGGCTGCTCCACTTGCGAATTGTATCACAAGGCCCCGGTATTGCTGCCAGGTAGCCAGCGGTTCAAGGGCTTTCCGTGCCGCCCTTAGCGGGGCTACCGCGGGCCCTCCAGGCCGGAGATAAGGACCGGATGCGTTCCACGGTCTCGGGAAGGACCTTCAGGACATGTTCGATCTGCTCCATGGTATTCTCTCGCCCCACCGTCAAGCGCAGGCTGCCCCGGGCCAGCGCCTCCGGAATGCCCATGGCCGTCAGGACGTGGGACGGCTCCAGGGAGCCGGAGGTACAGGCGGAGCCGCTGGAGGCCGCGATGCCCGCAAGGTCGAGGGCGATGAGAACGGCCTCCCCCTCTAGCAGCTCGAAGCAGAACGAGGCATTGTTCGAGGCTCGGCGCGAAGGGTCCAGCGGGCCGGTGATGTGAGTGAGGGGGATGCGCCGCGGCACCTCTTGCAGGAGTCTGTCTCGCAGAGCCCGGTAGTGGGCGTTTCGGCTCTCGAACTCCTCATATGCCAGCGTGAGCGCCTTGGCCAACCCGACGGCGCCGGCCACGTTCTCCGTACCGGCCCGGCGGCCCTTCTCCTGGGAGCCCCCTAGCTGTTGGGGAAGGAAGGGCGTTCGGGAGCGAACGTATAGAACGCCTACGCCCTTTGGTCCGTAGAACTTGTGGGCGGCAAGGCTCAGCATATCGACCCCGAGGCCGCCGGTGTCGAGCTCCAGGATGCCCGCGGCCTGCACGGCGTCGGTGTGGAAGGCGGCCTTGGGGCATCGCGTCTTCACCAACCGGGCCGCTTCGGCGATGGGCTCGATGGTGCCGACCTCGTTGTTCACGTACATGATGCTGACCAGGGCCGTGTCTTCCGTAAGGGCAGTCTCTAGCTCGGCCAGATCGATGAAGCCCTCCCTATCCACGCCCAGGTAGGTCACTCGGAACCCCTCTTGTTCCAGTCGCTCGGCTGCGTGCAAGACGGCGTGGTGCTCAATAGCCGTGGTGATGACGTGGGTGGCGCCGCGCTGTTGCCGGGCGGCATAGGCGGCGCCGCGGAGAGCCAGGTTGTCACTTTCGGAGCCGCCGGAGGTGAATATGATCTCCTGAGGACGGCAGCCTAGCACCTTGGCTACATCGCGCCGGGCGTTCTCCAGGCCCTTGCGGGCCTCTTGGGCTTCCAGGTAAAGACTAGAGGGGTTCCCCCAATGATCCCGCAGGTAGGGCAGCATGGCCTCCAGGACGCGGGGATCGAGCGGAGTCGTGGCGGCGTGGTCCAGATAAATGCGGGCCATGCAAGACCACGCTAGCATCGGCCCAAAGGGCCGTCAACAGGCCGCAGGAGATGGTCGCTTAACAGCTCTTGATGCCGGGCAGGCGTCAGCCCTCGACCACGTGCTGGTCGTCCCGGTCTAGAGGCGGGATGGAGAGGCTCATCACCAGCGCCTCGCCTTTGATGGCCCGCACGCTGTGCACCGTCCCTTTCTCGATGCGTACGGTCTCGTAAGGACGTAGGCGCAGCGTGTGGTCGCCAACGGTGGCCTCTACTTCGTGCTCGAGCACCGTGTATATCTGGGCGCATTTCTCGTGATAGTGAGGCGCCACGTGCTCCGTCTCCAGCATGCGGATGATGCGTATGCTGCACTCCGGCATGGAGACGTGGGAAAGGATTTCGTACATGCCCATATCGCTCATGGCTTCACCTGCTCAAAGTAACTGGCCTTGGCTTTCTCATACTCTTCTGGCCGGTTCATGTCCAGTAGCACTACGGCGGAGCGGAAGGTAATTTCAGCGATTCCGTGCTCGTGCCGCTGCAGGACGGCTCGCAGGCCCTGGGTGGCCTCCTGAACCTGCCGCAGCTCTGGCAAGAGGGAGCCGCTGACGATGAGGGGGTGGCCTCGCTCGCCTTCATGCACCGGGACTGTGATGAGGCTCCGTCGCCGAAAATGCTCATCCACCAGGAGCTTGGTGACCCAAGCCGGCCGCGGTTGGTCAACGTTTAGGATGATGATGGCTGGGGTAGCGTCGGGCAGGGCGGCGGCGCCCACTCGCACCGAGGAAGCCCGGCCCTCGGCGTACAGCTCGTTGACGATGGCCCGGGCGCCGGCCCGGTGTACGTAGGGCAGCACCTCATGCGCGCGGTGCCCGAGGACGACGACTATGGGCGAGGCGGGAACCTGTGCCAGCTGGGCGATTTGGTATTCGACCAAGGTCTGCCCGCCCCACTCCAGCAGGGGCTTCGGGGTTCCCATGCGGATCGATTCGCCACCAGCCAGAAGGATGGCGGCAGCTTGCGCCACGGTCGACGGTTACTCCACGGAGAACAGAGAGTCCAACTTCATGGCCAGGGCCACGTTGCCCGCTAGGTGCACCTTGCGCATGGTGATGGCGAACATAGGGTTCATGTCGCCCGTCGATAGGTCCATCCAGATCTCAGGCTTCGTCTTCAGCTCAAGGTCGAACTTCTCGGGCGCGCCATCGGCAGAGTCTGCCCGGCCATCATGCGTGTAGACGGTCCACTGCCCGCCGCCGGGGCCCTCCATTGTGAAAAGGTAGGTGATGTTCTGATCACCGCCGCGGCTGCTCCAGTAGATAAGGGGCATGTAGTGGAACACGCGGTCCAGGTGATAATGAACCTGCTCCGGGGTGCTGGCCTCTATCCAATGGGGGAGCTTCTTCTTGGCCACCTTGCGGATCTGTTGGTACTGGGACGGCAGGAACAGGTAGCTGGCGTGGAAGAGGTCGCGGATGGTGCCGGGGCGGTCCCAGCCGGGGCTATTGGCCGGGCGGTCCAGGTCGGCCTCGCTTAGTCCGTCCAGCATCTGGAGGTGCTCCTCGAAGGCGGCCTTCATGCGAGCCAGGAGCTCTGCCGCGGGAAGGTCTCGCCGTTTGGCGACGCAGGCCTCGTGGAAGGCGGTGGCGTCCTCCCGTTTCTCGAAGCCGGGGATGCTGGCTGGCTCTCCGGCGATGGCCTGGCGGGTCAGCGGGAGCGCCTGCTCCTCTTGCGCGCCGACGGTGTTGGCCAGGTGCTCCTTGGCCGTCCACTTGTCGACCTTCTTCTTCCAATCAGAATCGTCTAGGCGGCTGAAACCGTCGAGGCAGCGCTGGAGGGCGCTGCTGTAGAACTCCCGGATCTGCTCCTTACTAGGCTTCACTAGCGGCTAACCTCCGATCATAGGGTGACTATATATTACCCAGGGCCCGCCATATGCGCTCTGGTGTCAGGGGAAGCTGGTGGATGCGGGCGCCACAGGCGTCGGCTATGGCGTTGGCTATGGCGGCGGGAGTGGCGACGATGGAGGGCTCCCCGACGATGCGCGCGCCGAAGGGCCCCTCCTCAGAGGGCACTTCCACGATGATCGTCTCTATTGGCGGCACGTCCGCTGACGTCGGGAGACGGTAGTCCAGGAGGTCGCCGTTAAGCAAGCGGCCGCTTTCATCAAAGAGGAGCTCTTCCCAGAGGGCGATGCCGAGACCCTGGCTGGCGCCACCCTGCATCTGACCCTCGACGGAGAGGGGGTTGATGGCGAAACCGGCATCCTGCGCCACGGCCAGGCCCAACACCCGTACTTGTCCGGTCTCGATGTCCACCTCTACCTCCGCAGCCTGGGCCGCGAAGCCGGGCGCCCATTTGCGCGTGGCCACTGCGGCCCGCCCTATGACGGCGGGGTAGGGTGCGCCGAAGTTGGTGCTGAGGCGTCCCAGCTTCTGGAAGCTGATGGATCTTTGCGGGTCCCCCTTGACTCTGATCTCGCCGGCCGTCATCTCTAACTCGTCCTCAGCGGCCGACAGTCTGTCTCTAGCCATAGCAAGAAGCTGGCGCTTGGCATCCTCAGCGGCCTCCTTCACGGCCCTCCCGACTGTGTAGGTGGTCTTGCTTCCGGCGCTCATGCCGGCGTAGGGTGCCGTCTTGGTGTCGCCGGAGGTCACCGAGATCATCGCCAGCGGAACGTCCAGCACCTCGGCCACGATCTGCCGAAAGGTGGTGTTGGTGCCCGTGATGTCCGACGAGCCCACGGTTACGTTTACGGTGCCATCGCTGTTGAGACAGACGATGGCGCTGGCCGGCTGGAGACCGCCCATCCAGCCTCCGACGGCCAGGCCCACGCCGCGCCGCTTCGCTCCTTCCTCCTGCCGGATACTGGCGCGGCGGCGCCACACGCTGCTCTGGGCGATGGCTTCCAAGCACTCCCGGAGGCCGATGGTGGGGTAGGACTGGCCCGTGGGAAGCGGATCGCCCGCCGCGACGGCGTTCTTTAGCCGTACCTCCAGGGGGTCCAGGCCCAGCTCCTTGGCCATCATGTCCATATGGCTTTCGATGGCGAAGGTGGCGTTATGGGCTCCGGGTGCTCGCAGGGCTCCCACGCTCACCTTGTTGGTGAGAACTTCGTAGCCTTGGATCTCCAGGTTGGGGCAACGGTAGTAGCCGCCTACGGCGATGCATCCCGGCAGCATTGGCGCGCCGGGAAACGCCCCGGAGTCGTAGATCAGGCGAGCTTTGAGGGCCACGAGCGTGCCGTCACGTTTCATCCCGGTCTTCAGCTCGACGCGGGCGAAGGGCGCCGGCGTGCCTGCCACCATGTCCTCGCGCCGGCCCATGACGTACTTCACCGGCCTGTGAACGGCCATGGCCAGGGCAGCGGTCATGAGCTCCGTCAGAAAGATCTTGCCGCCGAACCCGCCGCCGACCTCCGTGGCGATCACCCGGATGCGGTTCTCGGGAAGCCCGAGGGTTTGCGCGAGCTCGTCCCGCACGTAGAAGGGGGCCTGGGTGCTAGTCCACACCGATAGCTCCCCGCTGGGGCTGTAGTCTGCGACGGTGGAATGGGGCTCGATGTAGGCCTGGTGAACCATACCGGACGTCCAGACGCCTTCCACGACGCAATCTGCCTCGGCGAAGCCGGCCTCGACATCTCCGCGGCGGAAGGACAGCTGCGACGCGATATTGCTGGGCCTGTTTCGCTGCTCCTCATCAGCCGTCTCGACTGTGACGTGGCCTCGCTCTTCCGAGCGGTCGATCTGGCCGAGGGGCGCGCGTACCGGCGGCGCGTCTTCCTGCATGGCCACGAGGGGGTCCAGCACTGCCGGCAGCGGCTCGTACTCGACGCGAATCAGGTCTAAGGCTTCCTCGGCCACGTGAGGATCTTCGGCCAGCACCGCTGCCACCGGTTGGCCATAGAACAACACCTCATCTTGGGCGAAGATGATTCCTCGGCGGTTGGAGGAGTTCATCTTGTACGGGGGCAAGTCGTCCGCGGCTAAGACGGCGAAGACGCCGGGCTTTGCGCGGGCCTCGGAGAGGTCGATGGCCTTGATGCGAGCGTGCGCATGGGGGCTGCCCAGCACTTTGGCGTAGAGCATCCCTGGGAGCCTGATGTCCCCCGCGTAGACCGTGCGCCCGGTCACCTTGCCCACGGCGTCCTCTCGAGGTACTCGCTGACCTATGGCCCGCCGCGCGATTGGCTGGCTCGGGTCCTGGCTGGTGGTCGCTTGTGCCATTGCGGCCTCCTTGCGGCGATAGCGCCTAACCGGCGGCCTCCCGTGCCGCCTGGGTTAGGGCTTCGTAGATCTTGGTGTAGCCGGTGCAGCGGCAAAGGTTCCCAGCTAGTGCCTCGCGAACCTCATCCAGCGATGGAGATGGCTTCTGCTGTAGAAGCCACCAGGCCATTACGATCATCCCAGGGGTGCAGAAGCCGCACTGCACGGCGCCGGCTTCGACGAAGGCCCTCTGCACCGGATGGAGGTCGGATCCGTTGGCTATGCCCTCGACCGTGACGATCGAGCAGCCATCCGCCTGAGGCGCCAGCATGAGGCACGAGGTGACAGGGCGTCCGTCGACCAGCACGGTGCATGCGCCGCAATCGCCCGTCCCGCAGCCCTCCTTCGCCCCTGTGAGGCCAAGGTGGTCCCGTAGCGTCTCCAACAAACTCCAGCGTGGCTCCACAGCGACTTGGCGCGGTCGCCCGTTCAGGGTGATGTTGATCAGTTGTCGAGCCATCGCTAATCCCTTCCTGAGGCCCTGGCCAACGCCTCCCGCAGTAGACGCCCGGTAAGCACCTGGACGAGGTGGCGGCGATAGGCGGCCGAGCCGCGCTGGTCATCTATGGGGGCGCACTCGCCAGCGGCGGCGGCAGCGGCCCGGGCGAAGGTCGCATCTGTTACTTCCATTCCCTCCAGGGCTGCCTCGGCCGCCCGCGCCCTCATCGGTACCGGGCCCACTGCGCCGAGGGCCACCCGTGCGCGGGCGATGCGCGTGCCTTCTACCGTGAGGGCGATGGCGACGCCGGCCACGGCGATGTCCATGCGGCCGCGCGGGGTCTGCCGCCGGTAGGCCGTGCCGGTGCCTGGAGGTAACTGCGGGATGCGGATCTCTGTCAGGATCTCGCCCTGCTCAAGGGCGGTCTGGCCGGGCGCCTTGAAGAACTCGTGCAGGGGCAGCCTCCGTGCGCCGTTGGGGCCATAAATCACGGCCTCAGCGTCCAGCGCCAATAGGGGTGGCGCCGTGTCTGCGGAGGGTGCCGCGTTACATAGGTTGCCGCCCACCGTCGCCATGTGCATGGTCTGTATCGAGCCGACCACAGAGGCGCCTTCCGCTAGAGTCGCAAAACCTTGTTGAACGATCTCCGAGTGGGCGATCTCCCACATGGTGGTGGCAGCACCGACCCGCAGGCCGCCATCGACCTCGATGCCACGTAGGCCAGGTATGCGATGCAAGCTAACCAGACGCGAGGGCACAGGAAAGCGGGTGGAGCCTTCCTTCATCTGCGGCACTAGGTCCGTGCCGCCCGCCAAAGGCCGCGCCGCCGCGGCCGGATCCGAAAGGAGCTGAACGGCATCGCTCAGGGAGTCCGGAGCGAAGTATTCGATGTCGCGCACAGAGAGTCCTCGAGCCTAGCCAGGCAGACCGCCGCCCGGTGTGCCCATTCTAGCGCCGGTGGCCCGTGGCGGCCAGAGCCGGAGCGCCCGCCGCTCATCCAGGCCCTTGTACTGGATGAGAACCTTGATGCGGCCCAGGCCAGCTGGGTCTATCAGCTCCAACGCCTGCCGCCTGCGGGCGTAATAGTCCTCCAAGCCGGCGTCGCCTTCCCCGGGCGGTGCCATGGCCTCACGAATACCCAGGTCGAGCAAGAACTCGCACTGGGTGAGGAGACCCAGGGTGCTGAGACCCCCTTCCTCGCCGGCCCTGCGGATGCTGGTGAAGTCCACGTGGGCGGTGATGTCCTGCCGCCCCAGGCGGACGTAGGGGTCTGTAGACGGGTTGTGGCGGTAGAAGCACATGAGGGTGCCGTCCTTGCGCCACGGCGCGTACAGTTCCGGCGCCTCGTGCCCGTAATCGATAGTCAGCAGGAACCCCTGGCTCAGCGCCTCCGCCGCCTGACGCACCCAGCGAACGGCCTCTAGGTTAACTTCTGCGCGGCAGCCGTCGGGTAGCCGGACCCCCAGCCGTTCGAAGTAGTCTTCGATCTCGGGCGTGGAGGGCTCGCGCAGCTCCTCTCGGAAGGCGGCGCCGTCCCAGGTGACGAACACCTCGTACAAACGGGCATCTTGCACAGCTACCCGGTGGACGGGCATGGCGTCCAGCAACTCGTTGCTGAAGATGCACCCGTTTACAGTCTGGGGCAGGCTATCTCGCCACTGGACGCTGGAGGCCAGGCCTGCGGACAATAGCGTCTCTTCCTGACGCTCTCGGAGGGCTGGGCTGGCCTCGACGATGGTATACGTGAGGGCGGTGGAAAAGTCCGGAGCTGCGCGCCTGGTCCAGCGGAGGATGTCCAGGCAGAGAGCGCCCGTGCCAGCGCCGGCCTCCACCACTTGGAAGTGGGCCGGCCGATCTAGGGCGGTCCACATAGCCAGAAGCTGGCGGCCGAGCATGGCGCCGAAGAGGGGCCCGACCTCGGGGCTGGTCAGATAGTCGCCCTGGCGGCCCATCTTCTCGCGGCGGGCGCAGTAGTAGCCCAGGCCCGGCTCGTAGAGGGCCATCGCCATGAACTCCCGGAAGGGGATCCCTCCTTCGTCCCCAATGCGCTGGATGATGCGTTCCTTTAGGACCGCGTTTTCAACAGCGGGCTCGAACTCGACGCTCATCGCCGATATCGTACCATCAAGCGGTTGGCGCAGGGATCGAGCGGGTGGTAGGATATTGGCATCGATGCAATGTTTGCAATGAGTGCAATCAATGTCCGACGGCGCAGAGTTGCGTGACGAAGCCTTCCAACTCTTCGGGCGGCTCGTCGTCCGGTCCGACCCATCGCGCCTGGAGGCCTGGGTGGGGCTCGGCCTGACCCTAACCCAGCTTCGGGTGCTCTTCATCCTGCGCGTAGAAGATGGCCTGTCGGCGCGAGCGCTGGCGGAGCGCCTGGGGGTGACTCCGTCCACGCTGACGCGGATCATGGACCGGCTGGTGAGGCACCGGCTAGTGCGGCGGGAGGAGGACGGCGAAGACCGACGGCTGGTTCGGCACTACCTCTCGGAGTCCGGGCGGCGGGCGGTCGAGGAGATGGAACGGACGGGGCGGGCCAGGATGGACAGGGTTTTCGCCCGCCTGAGCGACGATCAAATCCGGCGGGTGGTGGAGGCGCTGCGCGACTTGACGGCGGCGCAAGAGGCGCTGGAGGAGGAAGAAGCCGTGTACTTGCGCCAAGGTGCGAGGTCCTAAGGATGGCTGCTGCGACCCAGACGATGGCACCCATCTCCGACATGGGCACCCGCACCAAGGTGGTGGTTATGGCGGGAACCCTGCTCGGGCTCTTCACGGCCGCCATGGACCAGACGGTGGTCGGCACTTCCATGCCGCGGATCATCGCAGACCTGGGAGGCTTTGGTCTGTTCAGTTGGGTGGGCACCGGCTTCATGCTGGCGTCCACAACGACGGTGCCGGTGGTTGGCAAGCTGACGGACCTCTACGGGCGGAAGCCGTTCTACATGTTGGGAATCGCTGTCCTCATCAGTGGATCGGCGCTGGCCGGCTCTTCCCAGAACGTGGAACAGCTTATCGCCTTCCGTGTCGTCCAGGGCCTGGGCGCCGGGATGATCATGGGGATCGCCTTCGCCATCGTGGGGGACGTCTTCCCGCCTGCGGAGCGTGGCCGGTGGGCTGGCCTGATGTCCGGCACCTTCGCCTCTGCAAGCGTCATCGGACCGCTCATCGGCGGCACCCTCACGGATCACGTGCACTGGCGGTGGGTGTTCTACGTAAACCTGCCTCTAGGGTCGCTAGCGCTGCTAGTACTGCTTCTGGGCATGCCCAACATTCGCCCTAGCACGCGGCCACAGCTGGACTATCGGGGCATCTTCTTCCTGGTGGCGACGGTGGTGCCGCTTCTCCTTGCCCTATCGTGGGCGGGCAGCCGCTATCCATGGATCTCGCCGCAGGTTATCGGATTCCTGGCCTGGGCTGGTCTAGGCGTGGTTCTGTTCACCTGGGCGGAGCTGCGGACGTCGGATCCCGTGCTGCCGATGTCGTTCTTCCGCAACCGCGTTTTTGCCGTCTCGGCCCTAGTGACGTTGATCAGCGGGTTCGGCATGTTCGGTAGCCTGTTCTACATCCCCCTCTTCGTGCAAGGCGTGATAGGTAAATCGGCGACCAATTCCGGCATCGTGACCATGCCCATGATGATCGCCATGGCGATATCCAGCGCCATAGCGGGCCAGATCATGTCGCGCTCGGGGCGCTACAGGATCCTGGGCGTTCTGGGCATCGCCGTGATCGTCGCCGGCTTCGTGGTGCTCTCCCGGATGGACGTGAACTCGACGAGTGGTGACGCGACGCTAGGCATGGTGATTCTGGGCGCCGGGTTCGGCACCTCCATGCCCATCTTCATGCTGGCGGTGCAGAACGCCGTACCCTACAAGTACATGGGGATATCGACCTCCAGCATCCAGTTCCTGCGCTCAGTCGGCGGCACGATGGGAGTCGCCGTCATGTTCTCCCTCATCCAAGCTCAGTATCACGATGGCCTGCGGGCCAACGTGCCTGCTGTGGTGCAAGGGCAGCCGCAGCTCACCAAGGCCTTGAACGACCCTCAGTTCTTGCTGAATGTCCAGGCCTACGAGAGGGTGCAGCAGGCGTTCCAGGGCTTCGGAGCCCAGGGCCAGGCCGTCTTCGATCAGACCATCAATGCGGTCAAGGTCTCGCTGTCGTCGGCCATTACGGAGGCTTTCTTCGCCTCCGTCTTCATCATGGCCGCCGCGCTGGTGGTGGCCGTCTTCATGAAGGAGATCCCGCTGCGCAAGTTCCATTACGTAGAGGCAGAGGATTTCGCGGGGGCGAGCGAACCGGGGCTCGGCCAGTCGCCAGCGGCAGAGGAGTCCGTTGATGCTGGGTGGCTCGATTCGGCTAGCCTGGAGCCATTGGGAAGGGGCGGCTTCGGTGGTTTCCTCGCCGGTGGCCCCCGGGTTCGGGTGCTGGCGCTGGGCGCGGCCGTTAGCCTGCTGGCGGTGCTGGTCGTGCGGCTTGTCCGTCGCCTCTAGTCGCTCCGCCTGCCCGGGCGGCGCTTGGGAGGCGCCGGAAGGCCGGCCTGTTTGCCGGGGGCCCGCTCTTGATGGTTTGATGGTCTCTGAAGCCTGCGATGGATCTTATCTGGGACGGCGTCAGGGAGGCCATCCGCCTCATCTTTACCGGCAACGGTTACGTTTACGAGGTGACCTTCACGTCGCTCCTCGTCTCGGGGGCGGCCACAGGCATCGCCGTGGTTTTGGGCCTGGGGCTAGCAACGCTCCTCACCTTCTCGGCGCCGCCGGGGCGCACGGCCGCGATAGGGGTGCTGAATACAGGCATGGCCCTGCCCCCAGTGGTGGTGGGCCTCTTCGTGGCGGTGATGTTGTGGCGCACGGGGCCCCTCGGACAGCTGCACCTGCTGTACACCCGCTGGGCCATCATCATCGCCCAGGCCGTCATCGCCACGCCTGTGGTCACGGCTCTGGCCGTCGCCGCCCTTCAGAGCCTGCACCCCCGGCTGCGCTTGCAAGTCCTCGCTCTGGGGGCGTCCCGCTGGCAAGCGGCCTGGCTTCTGTTTAGAGAGGCGCGCTATTCCCTCATGGCCGCGGTAATCGCCGGCTTCGGGGCCGCCATCTCAGAGGTAGGGGCCACCATCATGGTCGGCGGCAACATAAAGGGAGAGACCCGAACCTTGACCTCCGCTGCCGTTCTAGAGGTCTCGCAGGGGGATCTGGAGACGGCGATGGCGCTATCGTTCATCCTTCTGGCCGTCATCTTTCTCGTCATCTTCGCCTTCACCGCTGTGCAGCAGCGGAGGCCGCGTCCATGAGCGTGCCTCGACTGGCTCTGAGGGGCGTCAGGGTCTCGCACGGCGGCCGCGCGCTTCTGGAAGTGGAGTCTCTAGAGGTCTTCACTGGCGAAGTACTGGCGGTTGTAGGGCCCAACGGCGCTGGGAAGAGCACCCTTTTGCAAGTCATGGCGCTCCTGCAACGCCCAGGGCAGGGGCAGGTGCTGTTCGATGGCCAGCCGGCCAGGGCGGGGTCGCTAGGCCTGCGGCGGCGAATGGCGATGGTCTTCCAGGAGCCCTTGTTGCTCGAAGGCACCGCTGAATACAACGTGCGCTGCGGACTGGCGATGCGGGGCGTGCCGCGGCGTGAGCAGGAGCGCCGGGCGGCGCTATGGTTGGAGCGCTTCGGCGTGGCCCAACTGGCGGGCCGATCCGTGCGGGCGCTCTCTGGCGGCGAGGCGCAGCGCGTTAGCCTTGCTCGGGCCTTTGCTCTGGAGCCGGACGTGCTGCTCCTGGACGAGCCGTTCGCAGCCCTGGATGCGCCGACCCGTGCACAGTTGATGGAGGACCTCGACGGCGTCCTGGCGGAGCGGGGGACGACCACTGTATTCGTCACCCACGACCGCGGCGAGGCGCTGCGCCTGGGGGACAGGGTGGCGGTGCTCATGGGTGGCCGCGTCAGGCAGTGCGGGACGCCCTCGGAGGTTTTCGCCGCTCCGGCGGACGCCGAGGTGGCGGCTTTCGTGGGTGTCGAGACCATCGTCTCCGGGCAGGTGCGCGAGGTCAGGCAGGGGCTGGCCCTTGTGGACGTCTGCGGCAGGACAGTGGAGGCGCCGGCAGCCGGCGTGCATGGCGCCGGCGTACTGGTCTGCTTGCGGCCTGAGGATGTGGTGTTGGAAGCGCCGGCGGAGGGCGTAGCTCACGGCAGCGCCCGCAACCGCTTGCCGGCGGTGGTGCGCCGGGCTCTGCCCGCCGGACCCCTCGTCCGGGTGGAGCTGGATGCTGGCTTTCCTCTGGTGGCCCTGGTCACCAGACAATCGGCTGGGGATCTGGCTCTGGCCCCTGGCGCGCCCGTGGTGGCATCTTTCAAGGCGACGGCGGTGCACCTCATACCTCGGCGCCGGGAAGGCGCCCGCGTTGGCTAGCGCGATGGCGGCGGTAGCTTGGCCAGAAGCCTCAGGTCGTTGCTGATGATCCCCTCGGCCCCCAGCTCTAGGAGACCCCGGGCCTCGTCGAGGTCGTCAACCGTCCAACAGTAGACTCCGATGCCCCGTTCCAACAGGAAACGAAGCCTCTTCTGCGTGGCTAAGCGACGGTGCATGCAGAGCCCGCCGGTGGCCCTGTTGTCCTCGATCATCCGCCTCACCGCTCTCCATTGGGTCGGGTGCTCCACGGAGTAACGGACTTCGAGGCCCGGCGCCACCTCTCGCACACGGTCCAACACGCCATATATCTGTCCGCAGACGGCCACCCATGCCTGAGCCCCAAACTCCGTGATGCGGGCGGCCAACGTGCGGGCGAAAGCGGCGGTCTGCCGCCCGCTGTAGCGGCCCTTCACGTCCAGTAGCAGCCGTTTCTTGCCCGCCGTGGTCCGCAGGAGGCCGGCCAGTTTCAAGGGCGGGAATTCTGGCCTCAGGTAGTAGCCCCGCCACAGCGCCAGACTGAGGGGGAGCAAACGGTGGCCGGCCATCTGCTTGTCCACCAAGAGTGGCAGAAAGCCCAGCCGGCGCTCGTGCCGCACCCAGATGTCCCCAGCGCGATACCAGATGTCGGCTTCGATGGCATCGATGTCAGCGGCCAGGGCGCGCCTAAGGAGCCCCCGGTTGTTGCCGTAGGCGTGGGCGATGCGCACAGGGCGGACGGCCTCTCCCATCT
>DAOUAG010000051.1:0-3807 GCA_034433815.1 Dehalococcoidia bacterium
GGACGCGGGCCGCCTCCAGGTCCACCAGGCCCGCGCCGGCCTCCACCGTATCGCGCAGGTGGATCTCAGGCGAATCGCCGGGGCCGATGGGTGCGGCGATGCCGCCCTGCGCCCATCGCGTGTTACAGTCGTCGATACTGCCCTTAGTCAGCACCAGGACGGGGCCGTGCTGCCGCGCCAGCAGGGCGGCGTAGAGGCCGGCGATGCCTGAGCCGACGATGATGTAGTCGTGATCGGGCCCCATGGTTAACCCCTCTGCAACGAGAAAGCCCCAGCCCGAGGGCTGGGGCGCCTGATCGCTTCCACCTTCGCCTACCGCACGGCCAGCATGCGCTCCAGAGCGATGCGAGCGTATCTGGCCGTCTCTTCGTCCACCTTCACCTGGTTCACGATGCGGCCCTCGGCTAGCTCGTCCAGCACCCAGGCCAGGTACGCCGGGTGGATCCGGTACATGGTCGCGCAAGGGCAGACCACCGGGTCCAGGCAGAAGACTAGCTTGTCCGGGTTCTCGCGAGCTAGGCGGGAGACGAGGTTGATCTCGGTACCCACGGCGAACTTGGAGCCGGGCGGAGCGTTGGTGATGGTCCTGGCGATGAACTCCGTCGAGCCGTCGAGATCCGCCGCCTGCACGACCTCCATTCGGCACTCAGGGTGGACGATGACCGTTATGCCAGGGTGCTCGCGTCGCGCCTTCTCGATCTGCTCCACGGTGAAGCGCATGTGGACGGAGCAGTGGCCCTTCCACAGGATGACCTTGGCGCGCTCCAACTGCTCGATGGTGTTGCCACCCAGCGATCCATACGGGAGGGTGTAGTCCCAGACCACCATCTCTTCCAGGGGGATGCCGTGCTTGAGGCCGGTGTTGCGGCCGAGGTGTTGGTCAGGGAAGAAGAGGAGCTTCTCGCCTCGCTGGAATCCCCATTCGTAGACCTTCGTGGCGTTGGAAGACGTGCAAACGATGCCGCCGTTCTTGCCGCAGAAGGCCTTCAGGGCAGCGGCCGAGTTCATGTAGGTGATGGGGACGATGCCCCTGATTCCGGCTTCTTGCAGCTCCTCCCAACAGGCGTAGACATCCTCGGGGTCTGCCATGTCTGCCATGGAGCACCCCGCCGACATGTTGGGCAGGATCACCTTCTGGTGTGGGGCCGACAGTATGTCGGCCGATTCGGCCATGAAGTGGACCCCGCAAAACACGATAAACTCCGCCTCCGGGCGTTCCGCCGCCCACCGCGAGAGGTTGAAGGAGTCGCCCCGGAAATCGGCGAATTGGATGATGTCCTCCCGCTGGTAGTGGTGACCCAGCACAACGCAGCGGGTGCCCAGCTTGCGGCGGGCTTCAGCGATGCGGGCCTTGAGGGCGGCGCCGTCCAGGTGCCAGTAGGCTTCTGGGATGTCCTTCTGCCAGAAGGCGAAGGCGCGCTCCTCGGCCAGCGGCCGCGTCTCGATGGGACGGTCGATGACGCACTCGTTGGCCTCGTTGAGGAGCGTTTCCTCGGTGACGAGGGTTATGGGTTCGGCCTCAATCTTCGCTACCATGGGGGCGCCTTTCTAGGGAGTTAGTGTCTGTCGTACACTTACTCGTTTGCAACTAGGCTATCACGGGGACGTAAGGGTGTCAAGCAAAGGAGGGCTACCGGACATGAGGGGCGTGTTGAACCGGCCGCCGGGCTGTGCTACAATTCAGGCGTACTGGAGATTTAGACAGTCCAATGTTCGTTTATTGCGCCCGCCGGCCCAGTCATCGGAACTAGCAGAAACAGGTGCCTCATGCCCAAACAGAAAGTCATCTCCCGGCAGACCGCCGCCAGCGAACTGGGCGGCGAATACAAGTGGGGCTTCGTCACAGAGATCGAAGAGGACGTTGCCCCCAAGGGGCTGAACGAGGACATCGTCCGCCTCATCTCCC
Source organism: Dehalococcoidia bacterium (assembly GCA_034433815.1). GTDB lineage: Bacteria > Chloroflexota > Dehalococcoidia > SM23-28-2 > RBG-16-64-32 > DAOUAG01. The sequence goes on from DAOUAG010000051.1 coordinate 1,907, forward strand.
GCAAGAAGAACGAGCCGGAGTGGATGACGGAGTGGCGGCTGAAGGCGCTGCGCTACTGGATGACGTTGGGGTATGAGGAGCCCCGCTGGGCCAAGGTCTCCTTCCCCCATATCGATTACCAGGATATCTACTACTACGCCTCGCCCTTCAAGGAGAAGCCACCGGAGAGCCTGGAGGAGGTGGATCCGGAGCTCCTTGCCGCCTTCAACAAACTGGGGATCCCCCTGGAGGAGCAGAAGGCCCTGGCCGGCGTAGCTGTGGATGCCGTCTTCGATAGCGTCTCGGTGGCTACCACCCTCCAGAAGCAGCTCGAGGAGCTGGGGATCATCTTCTGCCCCATCAGCGAGGCGATCCAGAAGCATCCGGAGCTGGTGCGGAAGTACATGGGATCCGTCGTTCCCTACACCGATAACTTCTTTGCCACCCTCAACTCGGCTGTGTTCAGCGATGGCACCTTCGCTTACATCCCGCCTGGGGTTCGCTGCCCAGTCGAGCTGATGACGTACTTCCGAATCAATGTGGAAGGCTCGGGCCAGTTCGAGCGCACGCTGATCATCGCCGATAAGGGCTCTTACGTGAGCTACCTCGAGGGTTGCACGGCTCCCGTGCGCAAGACCCACCAGCTTCATGCCGCGGTAGTGGAGCTGATCGCCCTGGACAATGCCGAGATCAAGTACTCCACCCTCCAAAACTGGTACCCGGGCGACAAGGAGGGGAAGGGTGGCGTGTACAACTTCGTCACCAAGCGCGGCAAGTGCGCGGGCGTCAACTCCAAGATCTCGTGGACGCAGGTAGAGACGGGGTCTGCCATCACCTGGAAGTACCCGTCATGCATCCTCCAGGGGGACAACTCGGTAGGAGAGTTCTATTCCGTGGCCCTGGTCAATAACTACCAGCAGGCCGACACCGGTACCAAGATGATCCATATCGGCCGCAACACCCGCAGCACCATCGTGGCCAAGGGCATCTCCGCCGGCCACGGCCAGAACACCTACCGAGGCCTGGTGAAGATCATGCCCACAGCCACCGGCGCCCGCAATTTCACCCGCTGCGATTCTCTACTTATAGGCGACAAGTGCGGCGCGCACACCGTTCCCTACCTCGAGGTCAAGAACCCCACAGCCCGCATCGAACACGAGGCCACCACCTCTCGCATAAGCGACGAACAGCTCTTCTACTGCATGCAGCGGGGCATCTCCGAGGAGAATGCCCAGCACATGATCATTAGCGGCTTCTGCCGCGGCGTCTTCCAGGAGCTCCCCTTCGAGTTCGCCATGGAGGCGTCCCAACTCTTGAAAGTAAGCCTGGAGGGAACCGTAGGTTAATATGGCGACAAAGCGAAACGATCACGCCCGCCCCCTGCTTGAGGTGCGGGGCCTTCATGCCGGCGCCGGCGACGTCGAGATCCTGAAGGGCCTCGACCTGACGGTACGCGTGGGCGAGGTCCACGCCATCATGGGCCCCAACGGCAGCGGCAAGAGCACCTTTGCCAGCGTGCTCGCCGGCCGGCCCGACTACACGGTGACGGCCGGCAGCGTGCTCTTCGAGGGCAAAGATCTGCTGGCCATGTCGCCGGACCAGCGGGCGCTCGAGGGCATCTTCCTCGCCTTCCAATATCCGGTGGAGCTGCCGGGGGTGCGCACGCGTGAGTTCCTTCGGGCGGCGCTGGATGCCGTGCGGGAGCACCGCGGGCTGCCCAAGCTGAGCGTCCGGGAGTTCAACAAGCTCTTCGAGGAGAAGGCGCGCCAGGTAGAACTTGCCGGCGACCTCTTGAAGCGCTCCGTCAACGAAGGTTTCTCCGGGGGGGAAAAGAAGCGCAACGAGATTCTGCAACTGGCCATGCTGGACCCCAAGCTGGCCGTCTTGGACGAGACGGACTCCGGCCTGGACATCGACGCTCT
>DAOUAG010000052.1:0-15061 GCA_034433815.1 Dehalococcoidia bacterium
GTATAGCTTGCGCAACTCCGTCTTCAGCACCTTGCCCAAGTAGTTGCGGGGCAGCTCCTCTACGAAGGTGTAGTACTTCGGCGCCTTGAAGCTGGCCAGGCGTTGCTTGACGAAGGTGGTGAGCTCCTCGGGCGTGACCTGCTGCCCACGCTTGAGGACGACGATGGCCTTCACCTCTTCGCCCCACTCAACGTCGGGCACACCGATGACGGCGGCGTCCTCGACGGCGGGGTGTTGCTGAAGCACGTTCTCGATCTCCCCAGGGGCGATGTTCTCCCCGCCGCGGATGATGAGATCCTTGGTGCGGCCAGTGATGTACAGGTAGCCGTCTTCGTCCATCCAGCCGACGTCGCCGGTGTGCAGCCAGCCCCCGCGCATGGCCTCGCCGGTCTCCTCCTCTCGGCCCAGGTAGCCGGCCATGACGCGGGCGCCTTGGGCCACGATCTCGCCCTCTTGGCCGGGGCCGAGGATATTGCCCTGGGGGTCCATGATGGCCACGACCACGTCTTCCATGGGCCGGCCGACGGAGCGCAGGCGGCGCAGGCGCTTCTCGCGCTCCTCTGGAGGGCCGTCGGGGATGATGTGGTCTTCGGGGCCTAGGAAGGTGAGGGAAGAGGTGCTTTCGGTCTGGCCGTAGGCGTTCATGAGGCCGACGTTGGGCCACTTCTTGAACTTGTCGATGGCGTTCACCAGCACCTCGTAGGGCATGGGGGCCGCGCCGTAGGCCAGAAGCTTCAGAGAGCTCAGGTCAGCCTTGTCGAAGTCCGGGTGCTCGATGATGCGCTTGACCATGGTGGGCACGACGAAGCTGTGGGTCACCCTGTGCTCCTGAACGGCCTGAAGCCAGGCCGCCGGGTCGAACTGGGGCAGGATCACCATCTTCCGGCCGCCCCACACGGAGGAGAGCATGGTGGTGGCGCCGGCCACGTGATAGAAGGGCACCGATACCAACAGGCAGTCCACGTTCTCGGCCGTGGGATCGGCGGGCTCCACGGTGTTCGTGACGTAGACGGACATGCCGAGGTAGGTGAGGAGGACGCCCTTGGGCAGCGCCGTCGTGCCGCTGGTGTATATGACTATGGTTGGATCCTGGTCGGCCACGTCGGTGAAGATCTCCTCGGGCTCGTGGGCCGCGATGAGGTCTTCGTAGTAGGCCATGCCTTCGGCGCGGGCGTCGATGCACACCAGGTGTTTGACGGTCTGGAGCTCCGGCCTAATGGCAGCCGCGAGGTCAAGGTACCGCTCGCCGACGAAGAGGACCGAGGTGCCAGAGTTGTTGCACATGTAAGAGAGCTCTTCGTTCTTGGCCCGATAGTTCAGGGGCACGAAGACGGCGCCCAGCTTGGCGCAGGCGTAGTAGATCTCGACGTACTGCATGGAGTTGAGGGCCATCACGGAGACGCGGTCTCCCTTACTCACTCCTAGCGCCTGGAGGGCGTTGGCCAGGCGATTCACCCGCTCCTGGAGCTCGGCGAAGGTGCGGGTCTTGCCCTCGCAAACCAGGGCTACACGGTCCGGGACGACGGACGAGGCGATCGTCAGGAATTCGGCTGTGTTCATCAGGCTCCCTCTCCTGGGTGGATTCGGTTGGCGAGCGAAGGCGCCGTCTGAAAGACGCCGCCCACGCGGGATATAAGGTATCTGAAAGCCGGTCTAGCGCGCCAGTATCCCCCGCGCCCGCTCGGGCTCACGGCTGGTATTCGGGCCCGAGGACGGGGCCCTGGATCTTGCGGCTGGTGTCTACGAAGACGTGTCCGTCCCTGACGGTGACGGGAAAGCGGTCCAGGCCTCGGGGGCATGGCCCCGTAAAGCAGCGGCCAGCCAGGTCGTAGGTGGCGCCGTGACAAGGGTCGCGGAACCAACCCTTCCAGCCCCGGTACTCGAACTGCGGGCGCCAAGGGACGGTGCATCCGGACTCAGGATCGCGCTTGTAGAGGGCTAGGAATTCGGCTTCTCCGCGGCGCACGAGCCAGAAGTCTGGGAAGTGGACAGGCTGATTCACCTCGAACTCAGCGGCCGGCCCGGCGTCGAAGAGGGTCCCCGTGGCCTGTTCTTGAGAACCGCCAGATGTGAGCAGGGCGATAATCACGGCCGCCATCGCACATATGGCGCCCAGGAGGAGCACGGCGAGGGCCAGCCGGCGCCATCCCCGGTGCGCCGACGCTCCTTCCGGACCCGACACAGATGCCCTTTCCACGGCCTATGCCTCCTGCGTCCGGCGGCTCTGCGAGAGGAGGCTGGGCGAAGCGGTGGCCAAGAGCTCCCGCGCCAGGGCCGCATCTAGCGCCAGGGCGTGGGCCAGCGGCATGTCGATCCCCTCGCGCAGGGACCGCTTGGCCAGCGCTACGAAGGCGGGCGGGCGGGCGACGATGTGGCGGGCGAGGGCTTCGGCCTCTGCGTACAGGCGGCCGCGGGGCACCACGCGGTGGACGAGGCCGTAGCGGAGCGCCGTCTGGGCGTCGATGGGGTCGCCGGTGAGGATCATCTGGGCGGCCAGCGCCCGTGGCACATGGCGGGGAAGGGTCTGGGTGCCGCCGGCCGAAGGGATGTAGCCCAGGCTGACCTCGGGCAGGCCCAGCCGGGTGTCTTCGGAGGCGAGGCGCAGGTCGCAACACATCGGCAGCTCGATGCCTGCCCCCAGCGCGTAGCCGTGGATGGCGGCCACCAACAGCTTGCTCATGCCCAGCATGAAGCCCCAAAGGTCGCGCTCGCGGCGCGCCCGGCGGGCCTCCACGAAGGAAGGGGCAGTGCCGAACTCCGAGATGTCGGCACCGGCCGAGAAGGCCCTATCGCCGGTGCCCCTGAAGATGATGGCGCGAACGTCCGGATCCTGCTCGGCCGCCTGGAGGCTCTCCCACAGGAGGTCCCGCATCTCCATGTTGATGGCGTTGAGCACCTGGGGACGGTTGAGGGTGACCCAGGCCACCAGCCCGTCGCTGGACTTCTCGTAGATGATGGGGGTATCCGTCATGGGGCCTTCGCCTGGGCCTGGCTCACTGCCAATCGTGGCGCACGACGGCGCTGCGGGCCCTAGTCTGGAGGGTGCGGGCTATCTCGGCGTTGATCTTGGCCGTGAGTTCGCGCATGCCCTCGGCGCCCGGGCGCATACTAGTGGTTTGCCACTGGCGCAGGGTGGCCCGGTCTTGGGGGGAGAGGCCGGCCTCCTCCGCCAGTCTATCGCATATGACGCCCAGGAGCTCCCGCGCTTCTTCAGTGTCCAGTTCCAGCTTCATGGCGTTATCGCACTAGATCCTTGGTGGTGATGTAACGGCCGCGCCTCTTGATCTGGCGTTCCATCTTCTTGTCGAGGTAGGTGCCGAGGGCGCGGTTCATGGCGATGGCAAGATCGGCCATCTCGGCGGTGCCGTCGGCCCGGTCTGTGCGCCACCGGCGCACCTTTTGTTTGGCGTCCTGGGAGATGCCGCTATGGTCGATGATGTAGCTGGTGATGGTGGTCATCAGGGACCAGGCCTCGTCCGTCTCCAGGACGATCTGCATGCAGGTTTCACCTCCTGTTGAGCATGCAAGCGGTGTTGAAACGTGCCGGTGCTTCTCATCTGCCTTGGAACCGGGGCCGGCGCTTCTCCAGGAAGGCTCGGACGCCCTCGGCCCGGTCTTGGGTGGTCTGGAGGATGATGGTGAGGTCGGTCTCGAAGCGGAGGGCCTGTTCGAGGGGCATTTCCGCGCCGCGGAAGATGGCTTCCTTAGCGTAGCGTATGGCCAAAGGCCCGCGTTCGCTTATGCGCTGGGCGAGAGAGATGGCCTGCGCCAGTACCTCTCGGCGGGGGACAACCGCGTTGACGGCTCCCCACTCGGCCAGCTCGGCCGCCTCCAGCAGCCGGCCCGTGAGCAGCGCCTCCAGCGCCCTGGCGCGGCCGGCGAGGCGGGCGAGCCGCTGGGCGCCGCCGGCCAGGGGCAGCAGCCCGTACTCCGCCTCCGGGAAACCAAAGCGCGCGTCCTGGGCGGCCACCCGCAGGTCGCAGGCCAAGGCCAGCTCGAAGCCGGCGCCGATAGCGTCGCCCGTGATGGCGCAGACGACGGGCTGCGGCAGCTCCGCCAGGCAGCCGAAGACATCGCCGGGGAGGCCGTAGCGTCCGAGGGATTCGAGGGCGCTGGAATTGGCGCCTGCGGTCTCGCTGGGGCCCAGTAAGTCGGCCCAGTCCCAGCCCCGACAGAAGACCGGGCCCTCGGCCCGCAGGACAACCGCCTGCACGCCATCCTCGAAGCGGAGCTCCTGGCAGGCCCTGGCCATGGCGTGCAAGAGGGCGCCATCTATGGCGTTCTCCCCGGCAGAGTCCGCCAGGACGAGGTGGGCGATGGGTCCTTCCCGTTCTACGGTCAGGGAGGTCACTGCTCTGCAACCCCTGGTGAGATGGAATTGTATCAGACGCCCGCTGCCGGGGACAGGCGGGGTTCCGCCGCCCATGCCTTCGTCCCCGAAGCCGCGCCACTGCCCGCGCCCGCTCACCCCAGGCGGCGCGCTTCTTCCATGCGATGCCAGCCCCGCAAGGCGCGCTCGACCGTCATGGCCAGGACGGCGGCTGGCCTTTGTAGAGCCTCCTCCAAGGTGACGGCAGAGCCGGCCATCGGCTCCACTCCGTAGACCCAGGGCAAGATCGCCTCCCAGCCGGGTCCCAGGGCGCCGGGCACCACCAGCACTGGGACGCCCATCGACGCTGCCAGCCGCGCCACCCCGGCCACCGTCTTGCCGTAGATGGTCTGGCCGTCGAGCCTGCCTTCACCGGTAACCGCGAGGTCGGCGCCTGTCAAGCGCTCTGCCAGGCGCACCGCCTCGGCCACCACCTCGAACCCCGGCCGTATTCGGGCGCCCAGGAAGGCGATGAGGCCGGCGCCCAGGCCGCCAGCCGCGCCAGCGCCGGGCCTATCCCGCACCTCTACTCCTAGATCCCGTTGTACAACTTCGGCGTAGTGGGAGAGGGCCACGTCCAGCTCCTGCGCCGCCTCCGCCGAAGCGCCCTTCTGGGGGCCGTAGACCAGCGACGCGCCCTGCGGGCCACAGAGGGGGTTGGTCACGTCAGTGGCGGCTACCACCTCTAGGGATGATAGCCGACGGTCCATCCCCGAGGCGTCGATGCGCTGGAGGCGGGCCAGGGCAGCCCCGCCGGGGGGCAGCTCGCGGCCCTCGGCGTCCAGGAATCGGGCGCCCAGCGCGGCCGCCATGCCGGCGCCCCCGTCGTTGGTTGCGCTGCCGCCGAGGCCCACGATGAGCCGTCGAGCGCCCCGGTTCAGAGCCGCCAGCACGAGCTCCCCTACGCCGCGGGTGCTGGTGACGCGGGGGTCCCGTTCCTCCGGCGACAGAAGAGTGAGGCCGGCCGCCTGCGCCATCTCAATCACCGCCGTCCCGTCCGGCAGCATCCCCCATTGAGCCTCCGTCAAGCGCCCCAAGGGGTCGTGGACGGTCGACACCGCGAGGTCTCCGCCGGCCGAAGCGACCATGGCCTCCACCAGCCCGGGCCCGCCGTCGGAAAGGGGTATGACGTCCACCTCTGCGCCTGGGAAGCCGCGCCGCACGCCCTCCGCCATGGCCTCGGCCGCAGCTTTGGCGGTTAGGGTGCCCTTGTATTCCTGGGGCGCCACTACGATGCGCATCGCCTCCGACTATATTCCTGGCACAACGTGACATCCACCCTTTGACATTAGAACAGGCGTGCTAGTACGGTTAGAACGTCGGTTCTAATGCTTGCTGCTAGGAGAATGTGCGATGGCTAGTATGACTACGCGCGCTACCCAGTTGCGGCTGCCCCTCTTCCGCCAAGCCCGCTGCCCCGATTGCGGAGGGCCATTGGTCCACGGAGAGGGCTGTGTGTCCTGTCCCATCTGCGGCTACTCCCGGTGCGGGTCTTGAGGCGCGTTGTATGCCGCGGCCGCGGGGGCTATGATGGCCCTGTATGGGCCGCCAATCAGCGCCGATCGTCGCCATCCTCACCCTCGGCTGTAAGCTGAACCAGGCCGACTCCGAGGCCATCGCCCGTCAGTTGGCGGGCGATGGCGTACGGGTCGCGGCCGGTGCGGTGCCTGGGGCAGACGCCTATATCGTCAACACTTGCTCCGTCACCCACGTGGCAGACCGCAAGGCCCGCCACCTCTTGCGGTACGCGCGGCGCCTTTCACCGGGCGCCACCATCTTTTTGACGGGCTGCTACGCCAGCCGCGCTCCCAGCGGTCTGGCCGATGCCATCGTCCCTAATGCCGCCAAACCCCTTCTGGCGGAACAGCTGTTGGCTCGCCTCAGGGCGCGGGGAGACCCCGCCGGCGGCTGCCGCGCCTTGGCGCCGCAGTTGCATACCCGGGCCTTCGTCAAGATCCAGGAGGGCTGCAATGAGCTCTGTGCCTTCTGTATCGTCCCTTACACGCGGGGCCGCGAACGCAGCGTGCCGGTGGAGGACGTCCTGCGGGAGGTGCGGGCCCGCGAGGCCGAGGGCGTCAAGGAGGTGGTGCTTACCGGCACGCAGCTCGGTAACTACGGGCGCGATCTGGGCTGGCGCGAGACGGGCCCGCGGCGCCTGCTGGAGGCTCTCCTGGACGGCACATCCCTGCCGCGGATCCGCCTCTCCTCCCTCCAGCCCCAGGACATCACGCCGGAGCTCCTGCGTCTGTGGCAAGACCGGCGGCTCTGCCCCCACTTCCACCTCCCGCTCCAGAGCGGCTCCGATGCCGTTCTCCAGGCCATGCGCCGGCGCTACACCGCCACCGGCTACCTGCAGGCCGTGGAGATGATCCGGGAGCACGTCCCCGCCGTGGCCATCACCACCGACGTCATCGCGGGCTTCCCCGGCGAGTCCGAGGCCGATTTCGAGGCCACGCTGGACGTCATTCGCCAGGCCAGTCCCGCCGCCGTTCATGCCTTCCCTTATTCCCGGCGCCCTGGCACGGCTGCCGCCCTCTTGAAGGGCCATCTCCCCCCGCAGGTGCGCCGGGAGCGCCTGGAGCGGCTGCTTAGCGCGGGCGCCGCCGCCAGCGCGGCCTTCCGCCGCCAATTCTTGGGCCACACCCTGGAGGTCCTCTGGGAACAGGAGGACCCGGGCAGGCCCGGGCGCTGGACGGGATTGACCGGCAACTATATCCGCGTATACACTTTAGCCGATGCGGACCTCACCAACCGCCTGCTGCCTGCGCGCCTAATCGGGCTAGAAGGCACCGAGGTGCGCGCCGAGATCGAGATGGCCCTGGAACCGTCGCCGTGAACGAGACCAACCGCGCTGCCATCGTGCTCTTCGCCTCCTTCGTGGTCATCGTCATGTCCGTCGTCATCTTCCTTACCTGGGCGGCGGACGACAGGGTAGTGGACCGGCTAGGGGACATGGTGGAGTACATGGACGCCCACCGCGACAACGCTGGGCGCCTCATCGTCACCCTGGCCGCTCTCATCGTGGCCGTCCTGGCCCTCCTTGTCGTAATCCTGGAGCTGGCGCCGGAGGAGGAAGAGAAGGAGCTGCGGGTGGAACAGGCCGGCGCCACCACGATAGTCCCGGCCCAGGCCCTCCGGCTGCGACTTCAAGAGGCCCTGTTGGCGCTGCCGGCCGTCAGCGCCGCCCGGGCCCGCGTCACCACCCGCGACAAGGGCATCGCCGCCACCCTCGACCTAACGGTGGCCCCTGGCACCAACGTGGGCGCCATCACCCAAGAGGCCATCCGCACGGTGGTGGACGCCGTCCAGGCCGATCTGGGGCTGCCCGTCTCCGGCGTCCCCGTTGTCAGGGTCGCCTTTGGCCCGCCTAAAGCGGAACCCGTCGCCTCCTCCGTCGCCCAGGCGCCGCAAGGGGCTGCAGCGGCCCCGCCGGCGGAGGCTGCGCCCGGTGGCAGCGATCCAGCGGATGCCGGCGTGCCTCCACCTACGGCCATGGAAGAACCCACCGCGCAAAGTACTGACAACCCCCAGCCCTAGGGGCCTGAGCCATGCCTGACATCCCGCCCGAGGATCTGGCCCTCGTTGTGGAAAGTATCCTCTTCGTGGCCGGACGGCCCGTCCAGATCCCGTTCCTGGCCCGCATCACGGGCGCCCCGACCGAAGAGGTCCTTCGTGCCGTCGAGCGCGTCGCCCAAGCCTGCCACGGCCGGGGCATCCGCATCCAGCGCGCCGGCAACACTGCCCAGATGGTCACCGCGCCGGAGGCGGCGCCCTACGTCCAGGCCTTCCTGGGCATAGACGAAAACGAACGCCTGACCCCCGCCGTTTTGGCCACCCTCACCGTCATCGCCTACAAGCAGCCGATAACCCGCGCCGAGATCGAGAAGATCTTGGGCAAAAGCTGCGAATGGGGCATCGCTGTCCTTAAAGCCCGCAACCTTATCACTGAGGTCGGCCGCGCTCCGGGCCCGGGCCGGCCCTACCTGTACGGTACGACCTTGCGCTTCCTGGAGCACTTCGGCCTGGAGAAGCCCGAAGACCTCCCGCCTCTGCCGGAGCTGGAGGGCATCAGCCCGGAGCAGCCAAACGCCACGGCAGACGCCGACGTCCAGGTGTGATGGCCATGGCCCTGACCACCGGCCTCTGCATCGTGACCCTGCGGCTGCCGGAGAACCACTCCTTGAAGGGCAAGCGCCAGGTCCTCAAGTCTCTTATGGCCCGCATCCACAACCGGTTCAACGTCTCGGCGGCCGAGATCGACGACCACGACTCGTGGCAGATCGCCTCCATCGGCATCGCCTGCGCCGCCAACGACGAACGTCACGCGAGCCGGGTGCTTTCCAGCGTCATCGCCTTCATCCGGTCCGAACGCCTGGACGCCGAGATCGTCGAATACCGCACGGAGATAGTGCACGGCCCTTGAGGCCCGTGGCGGCGCAGCAGGGAGCGCTGCCTAGCGGCTTACCTTCAGGGTCACCAGGTCACCTGGGCCCACCGCTGTGCCGGGCGCCGGTTCCTGATCGATGACCTGGCCGGCCGGGATATCGCCCTCCCGCACGTAGACCACGATGTAGGAAGCGCCCGACTCCTCGATGGTGGCGATGGCGTCTTCGAGGCTCTGGCCGGCGAGGTCGGGCAGGGCGATGGCCGGGCCAGCGTTTCCGGGCGCCGTCTGGCCGCTGGGGGGGACGATAACGCCGCCGGACCGGCTCTGGGCGGTGCTCTGAGTGACAAAGGACGGGCTGCTATCTTCGCGCCCCACGCTGTAGAGGGCGATAACCAGGAGCACTAGCAGGGCCACCACTCCTACGCCGATCAGCCCGTTGGCGTTCCAGACCCGCGGCTCCCGCACCTGGGGCAGCGGGTCCAGCTTGGGCTCATCGACGTGGCCGACTGGGAAGAAGGGCAAGAGTTGATTGGGGTCGAGCCCGAGGTAGCCGGCGTAGGAGCGCAGGAACCCCCGGGCATAGACTGGAGCCGGCAAGATGCTAAAGTTCTCCAGCTCCAGGGCCTCGAGGTATTTTCGGGGGATACGAGTCACGCGCTCCGCGTCCTCGAAGGTGACACCCTTCGCGGTGCGGGCCCGCCGGAGGGTTTCCCCGAGGGGCGACGGGGACATGTCTACCTCCTGTATCTGCACGAGTGAAGTATACGAAAGGTGATGCTGCCCGCGTCAACCCCTGCTGCGGCCGGCGGTGACGAAAGAGGCCGCGCCGGCTTCGGCTGATACAATGGGAGCGAATGTGGCCCGTTGCTTGAGCTTCCTCCGCGTCCTGATCCTCCGCTCGCTGCACGAATTTCAGGAGGACAACAGCCTACAGACGGCGGCCGCCATCGCCTACTACGCCCTCTTCTCCCTCTTCCCCCTCCTCATCTTCCTGGCGGGCGTCACCGGCCTCTTCCTCAACGAGCAGGCCCAGACCGACATCGTGGACGCCGTGCTCCGCACGGTGCCTCTGGACCAGCAGGAGGGCCGCCGCACCGTGCAGGACGCCGTCCACAGCATCGCCCGGCCGGGCAGCCTAGCCCTGGGCATCGCCGGTCTCCTGGGCATGGCTTGGGCGGCGACAGCCATGTTCGCCATCGTCCGTCAGGCCCTCACCCGCGCCTACGGTCTTCCTCGCCACCGCCCCTACTTCCAGCAGAAACTGGTGGACCTGGCGCTGGTCATCGCCTTCGGAGCCTTCTTCGCCATCTCCATCGGCGCTACGGCCTTCCTGCGCATCGTCCGCGCTCGCAGCGAGGAGATGGCCGCTCTGGGCGACGTGGCCCGGGCCGTAGGCCTGTTGTGGGACATCTCCTCCTACCTCTTGCCCCTGGGGCTATCCTTTGTGGCCTTCAGCGTCCTCTACTCCCTGGTGCCGCCTGCCCACAAGAGCTTGTCGGACGTCTGGCCTGGGGCAGCCTTCGCGGCCGCAGCCTTCGAGGCGGCGAAGCTGGCCTTCAGCATCTACCTGGAGCACTTCTCCCGCTACGATCTGATCTTTGGCTCTCTGGGGGCTGCCGCGTCCCTCCTCTTCTGGGTATACCTGAGTGCGGCCATCCTGCTCTTCGGAGCGGAGATGGTCTCGGTCTACCCTCGCGCCAGGCGCGGCGACTTCCCACCGCCGGCGCCTGGCCCGCCTCTGCATGTAGCAGCGTGGCGCTTCCTGCGGGGCCTCTTCGTAAGCGATAGGCCGCCTTAACCGGCGCGCTTTACCCCCAAGATCACCGCTGTGCCGTCCAGCTTCTGTTCCTCGACGTAGGCCCCATCCGGGGGCGCCCCCTCCACCAGCTCGGTGGCCAGGGTCTCGGCCCGCACGTAGCCGCCGTGGCGGGCCAGCACCTGCCCTAGGCGATCCCAGCCGCCGTAGTAGACGGTGATGCGGTCAGCGATCTCGAACCCGGCGGCCTTGCGCATGTTCTGTATGCGGTGCACCAGCTCCCGGACCAGGCCCTCGTCGGCCAGCTCCGGCGTTATGCTGGTGTCCAGGGAGACGGCGTATCCGGCCTCATCGCTGGCCACAGCGGCGCCGGTCAGCTCCGTACCGGGCGTTGCCACCTCTAGCGCCTTTACGTTCAGCTCCTCCAGTATCTGGGCCTCCAGCCGCCTCAGGCCCGCGACCTCGTTCTGGTATCGGGGCCTGACCACCACCCGCGCCAAGGGCTGCCGGACCTTGATGCCGGCCTTGCTGCGGGCTGCTCGCCCCAGGCTCACCACCCGCATCACGAGCCGCGTCTCGTCCATCAAGGTTTGGTCGATGAGAGTGGTATCGGCCTCCGGCCACGAGCACAAATGCACCGATTCCGGGGCCTCGGCATCGACGCAGCGAACCAGGTTCTGGTACATCGCCTCGGCGATAAAGGGAGTGAAGGGGGCCAGGAGCTTGCATACCGTGACGAGACAGGTGTACAGCGTGTGATAGGCCGCCAGCTTGTCGTTGTCCAGATCGCCCCTCCAGAAGCGGCGGCGGCTGCGGCGGACGTACCAGTTGGAGAGGTCGTCCACAAAGTCCTGGATGGCCCTGCCCGCCGTCGTCGGGTCATACTCCTCCAGCCGCTCCGTCACTCGCTGCACAAGGGCTTGTAGCTCCGAAAGCACCCAGCGGTCCAGCTCGCTGCGCTCCCCGGGCCCCATGGTCAACGGGTTGAAGCCGTCCAGATTGGCGTAGGTCACGAAGAAGCTGTAGGTGTTCCAGAGGGTGAGGAGGAAACGCCGGAGCGAATCGGCCACCAACTGTGTGCTGAAACGCCGCGCTTCCCCCGGCCGCGTCGCCGTGTAGAGGTACCAGCGGAGGGCGTCGGCCCCGCTGGTCTCGATGACAGCCTCCGGTTCCACCGCGTTCCCCAGGCTCTTGCTCATCTTGCGGCCCTTGTCGTCCTGAACGTGGCCGACGCAGATGACGTTGCGGTAGCAGATGTTCTCCGGCACTGCCTCCGGAACGCAGTGGTTCAAGAGGACGGCCTCGGCGTGCAGCGTATAGAACCAGCCGCGAGTCTGGTCCACGGCCTCGCAGATGAAATCAGCCGGGAAGCTTCGGGCGAAGGTCTCCTTGTTCTCGAAGGGGTAGTGCCACTGGGCGTAGGGCATGGCCCCGGAGTCGAACCAGCAGTCCATCACCTCCGGCAGCCGCCTCATCGATCCCCCACATCCGCAGCGCAGCTCGATCCGGTCTACGTAGGGCCTGTGCAGATCCTCCAACGCATCGACCGCGGCCGGATCGGCGGCCAGGTCCCGCAACTCTCGCCGGGATCCTACGCAGGCGCGCTGGCCGCAGGTCTCGCACTGCCAGATGGGCAGGGGCGTGCCCCAATAGCGCTCCCGGGACAGGGCCCAGTCTACGTTGTTGCGCAGCCAATCGCCGAAGCGCCCGTACTTGATATGCTCCGGATACCAGTTGATCTTTTCGTTGCCTGCTAGAAGGCTGTCTTTCACCGCCGTCGTGCGGATGTACCACGTCGGCTTGGCGTAGTACAGAAGGGGGGTGTCGCAGCGCCAGCAGAAGGGGTACGTGTGGCGGATGGTCTCATGGCGGAGCAAGAGCCCGCGGGCGGCGAGGTCGGCGATGACCCCGGCGTCGGCATCCTTGACGAACTGCCCGGGCCAGGGCGAGCCCTCGGGCATGCGGCCCCTGGCGTCCACCGGCTGGAGGAAGAGCAGCCCCAACTGTTTGCCGATATCGAAGTCCTCGCCACCAAAGGCCGGCGCGATGTGTACGACGCCGGTGCCGTCCTCCATCGAGACGAAATCGCCGGCGATGATGGTGTACGCCCGGTCGACGGCCTCGGGGCTCTCCACGGGCACCAACCTGCCGTCCTGGCCGGTATCGAAGCGCATCGCCTGCACCCCCCAGTCCAAGGGGTTGTACAACGGTTCGTAGTGCAGGCCCACGAGCTCCCGTCCTTCCAGGGAGCCAACCACCTCGTAATCGCCCTGCAAGGCGGCATCCCGCAAAGCGGCAGCCAGCACCAACCGCTCGCCGCCGACCCGCACCACGCTGTATTCAGCGTAGGGTTGCACGGCCAGCGCCGTGTTCCCGGGGAGGGTCCAGGGAGTCGTTGTCCAGGCCAGGACGTAGACCGGGCCGTCCCCCTTCAGTGCCTCCGGGAGGGCCGGCCCGTCCGCCTTCAGCCGGAACTTGATGTAGACGCTGGGGTCTGGGGTGTCCTCCCGGTAGCCCAGCGCCACCTCGGCGTCCGAGAGGGACGTGCCACAGCGAGGACAGTGGGGCGTCGACCGGTAGTCCAGGTACAGCAGGCCTCCGTTCCACAACTGCTTGACGATCCACCATACGGTCTCGATGTAGTCGTTGTCGTAAGTGATGTAGGCGTTCTCCAGGTCGAGCCAGAAGCCGATGCGCTCGGTGAGGGCCTCCCACTCCTTCACGTAGCGGAAGACGCTCTCCCGGCACCTGCGGTTGAACGCCTCGATGCCGAACTCTTCTATCTCCGTCTTGCTCTTCAGCCCCAGCTCCCGCTCCACCTCCAGCTCCACGGGTAAGCCGTGGGTGTCCCAGCCGGCCTTGCGTTCCACCCGGTAACCGCGCATCGTCTTGTAGCGCGGGAAGAGGTCCTTGAAGGCCCTGGTGAGGACGTGGTGTACGCCGGGGCGTGCGTTGGCCGTGGGCGGGCCCTCGTAGAAGGTGTAGGACCGTTCTAGCGGCCTGCCCTCGACGCTCTTCCGGAAGACATCGTGCTCCTTCCAGAAGCGGAGAATCTCCTCCTCCATCTTGGGGAAGCTCTGGCGGCTATCTACTGGCTTGAACATAGCTCTCCTCTTTCGTCAGAAGGGATGCCGCGGCAGCGGCCACGAAAAAGGCTCGCCCCTCAGGGACGAGCCTCTGGCACTCGCGGTACCACCCTGGTTCCCCCGCCGGCGGGCGGGGGCCCTCGCTCCGGGGCACGTCCCTCCGGGGAAGGATTATGCCCCTGCCTCTGCTAACGGGGGCTTCCGGCCGAGTCTACTCGCCGTCGGAGGCGCCGTGGCGCCTCGTGCTGGCTTTCGGTCGGCGGCTCGGGAGGGATCTTCCGCCGGGGGCTCCGCGTCCCCTCACACCTTTGGCTGGGGCCTGCGGCCTTGGTCCAGGCCCTGGCCGGTCAGGACTCGCTGAGCGGGCTGGCCCGGCGTACTCGTCTCCGTCGTCGCCTTTGGGCGTTTTTTCTCGTTTGAGGCCCAGTGTAACGGCGCTCCGTCAGGCTGTCAAACGAACGGTCTGCCCCACGGCAAGGGGCTCCGCAGCTTCCCATCGGGACCAAGGGTCGTCAGGCCCGCGGCGACGACGCCGTTTGCCGGCGCCCTTGCAGGCACTCGCGGCAAAAAACCGGCCTCCCCTCGGTGGGACGGAAAGGCACCTCCGTCATCTGGCCACAACAGGAGCAGCTCGCCGGGTGCATCTGCCGGGCGCCTTTGCCGCCGAAGCTGGCGAAGGGGCCGTAGTGCACATATCCAACGTCGAGTGTCTCCCGCCGGAGCCGGCGGCAGGATGGGCAGCGCGCCGGCTCGTGGGCGAGACCCCGGCTGGCGTAAAACGCCTGCTCACCGGCAGAGAAGACGAACTTAGAGCCGCATTGACGGCAGATCAATAGTCTATCCGCGTATGGCATGGGCGGACCCCCTCGTTGCTGGCAGCTGGCGGGCGCTAGGGCGTGAAGAGCGAACACATTATAGGCCGCAACCCAAAGGTTGACAACGGGCTTGTTGCCAACTCCCGTAGGCCGCCCTACACTAGTCCCGCTACCGCAGGGCCACAGGGAAGGAGACGCAGCCATGCCGTACGAGACGATCCGCGTCGAGCAGGAAGGCCCCCTCATGACGGTGCGGCTCTGCCGCCCGGACCGCCGCAACGCCATCAACCGCCAGATGCACGCCGAGATCCAGGATCTCTGCCACCGGCTGGCGGACGATGTCGAGACCCGGGTGGTGATCTTTGCCGGCGAGGGCAAGGGGTTCTCATCTGGCGCTGACACCAGCGAATGGCGCCTGCCGGGCTCTGCCAACGACCTGGAAGTCCGCCACATCTCGGGCGTCGGCAGCCGGACCTCGGCCGCCATCGAAAACCTGGACCAGATAACCATCGCCGCGGTGCACGGCTTCGCCATCGGGGGCGCCGTGGTTCTGGCCATATGTTGCGACTTGCGGGTGGCGGGCGAATCCGCTTGGTTCTCCATACCAGAGGTGGAGCTGGGGCTACCTCTGGGCTGGAACGCTCTGCC
>DAOUAG010000053.1:0-17791 GCA_034433815.1 Dehalococcoidia bacterium
CGCCGACTGTTGTTCGGCCAGTCCGCCGATTTCGCCGATGAGAACGACGGCATCGGTGCCAGGGTCCTCGTTGAACATGCGCAGCGCCTCCACCTGCGTCGTACCGATGACGGGGTCGCCTCCCACGCCCACGCAGGTGCTCTGACCGATGCCGCGGGCCGTGAGCTGCGCCACCGCCTCGTACACCAGGGTGCCCGAACGCGAGATGACGCCCACGCGGCCCTTGGAGAAAACGTTCCCGGGCATGATGCCCACCCGCGCCTCGCCCGGCGTTATCACCCCCGGGCAGTTGGGGCCGATGACGGTGATGCCGGAGCCGCGCAGGAAGCGCCGGACCCGCACCATGTCCATGGTGGGCACGCCCTCCGTGATGCAGACGATGACCGGGACCTCGGCGTAGGCTGCCTCCAACACGGCGTCGGCGGCGAAGGGCGCCGGCACGAATATGAGGGAGCAGTTGGCGTTGGTCTTGGCCACCGCCTCGGCCACCGTATCGAAGACGGGGACGCCCTCCGCTGTCTCGCCGCCACGGCCAGGGGTCACGCCGGCCACCACGTTGGTGCCGTACTCGATGCAGCGTCTGGTCTGGAAAGCCCCCTCTCGGCCGGTGATGCCCTGAACGACGAGACGGGTGTGGGAACCGACTAGGATGGACATACTACAGCCTCCGGAATGAGCGGGATCATTGCGACGATAGGGCCCTTCTGGCTCTGCTCGCCGGGACGAGCTGGCCGGCGTGTAAAGACTCGTGTGCGGTGAACATGTCGATGTATTCCAAGAGGGAGCACGAGCGGCCGCCGCTCAAGGCGACCGGCCGGCGTAGATGCTCGGGCTCCAGTCGCGCCAGGATGAGGAGCGTCTGGTACCGGTTGGCCGCCATCTCGTCCACGAGCTGCCGAACGCTGAGATGCCGTCGCGCCTCCACCTGGCGCTGGTTCCAGCCGTCGACGTCGTCCACCTCGGCCTTCTCCTCTTCCGTAGCCTCGCCGAGTAGGCCGCGGAGCCGGACGTGGACGCGCAGCTCGTTGGAGGCGACGTGGGCCAAGAGGTCCTTGTTGGTCCAGCCAGGGTCTGGGCTGGGCTCGTTCCAGGCGTGGTCGTCGACTGAGTAGATGGCCCGCAGAAGCCCCTCCCGATAGCGGAACATGACGCGGAAGGTGCCTTCCACCTCCGGCAGGAACCTCAGCTCCCTGGGCTGGTAGTCCACGTCCCGCGCCCGGCGGATATCGTCGGCGTGCTGGCGGTCGTGGTAGCCGTGCCACAGCCAGTCTTCGACCCGCAGCTCGTAGCCGGGGCCCATGGGCACGGGGTAGTCCAGCACCGGGCGGTGGGATTCGTCGAGACGGAGGGCGGCGTCGATCATGGCGTCGTGGGCCTCGAAGAGGAGCTGGCGCAGGTCCTCCTTGGTGTACCTTCGGCGCTCCGCCACCAGAGCCGCATTGCGGGCGCGGACGTCGAAGGTGGCGGACGTGTCGGCGATGAACTGGGGGGTCAGAACTCCGGCTAGTATAAGCCCTGGGCCCGAAGGCGACATGTCCCCGATGACGTGGGCCACCAGATCCTTCACCGTCCACTCGCCGTACGGCACGGGCCTGGACCACTCGTCATCGGTAAGTGAGTCCACGACGTGGAGCAACGCCCGGTGAGCGTTCCGGAGGTCCTCCACGGCGGCGAGAGCGGTAGCGAGGGGCATCAGGCGCGAGCGGAGGCAGCGGCCGCCTCCACGGCCTTCTTGGCGGCTTCTCCGAACTCCGTGGCCCGGATCAGGGGGAGGCCGGACTCTTTGAGGAGCCGCTCGCCTTCTTCGACGTTGGTGCCCACGAGCCGGGCCACCACCGGCACCTTGATCTCCATCTGCCGGTGGGCTTCGATGATCCCCTGGGCGATGACGTCCACCCGGGCCATTCCGCCGAAGATGTTGATGAGGATGGCCTTGACGTTAGGGTCTTCGGTGAGGATGCGGAAGGAGCTGACGACCCGATCAGCGTCGTTGACGGTGCCGATATCTAGGAAGTTGGCGGGTTCGCCGCCGGCCAGCTTGATGGCATCCATAGTGGCCATGGCCAGCCCCGCCCCGTTTACGACGCAGCCGATGTTGCCTGTGAGCTTGACGTAATTGCCGATGCCGGACTCCTGCGCCCGAACCTCCAGGGGGTCCTCTTCGTCGATATCGCGTAGGGCCGCGATCTCCTTGTGGCGGTAGAGGGCGTTGTCATCGAAGTTGAGCTTGGCGTCGGCCGCCAGCAGCCGACCGTCCTTGGTGACCACCAGCGGGTTGATCTCCGCCAACGAGCAGTCGTTCTCCTCGAACACCCGGTAGAGGGCGCCGATGAGGGAGGCGGCGGGGCGCATGAGGTCGCCTCCGAGGCCGATGTTCAGGGCCAAGGCGCGGCCCTGGAAGGGCTGGAAGCCCACGGTGGGGTCTACCGGCGTCTTATGAATGCGCTCCGGGGTTCTGGCGGCCACCTCTTCGATCTCTACTCCGCCGTCGGCAGAGGCCATGACCAGGGGAAAGCCGATGGAGTTGTCGATGACGATGCCGAGGTACAGCTCCCGATCCACCTGGAGCTGCTCCTCCACCAGCACCCGCTTGACGAGGCGGCCCTCCGGCCCAGTCTGGTGGGTGACCAAGCGCATGCCGATGATCTGCCCGGCCGCCGCGCGCGCCTCATCGGGGTTGTCTGCCAGCTTGATGCCGCCGCCCTTGCCGCGGCCGCCGGCATGGATCTGGGCCTTGACTGCCACCGGCACTCCGAGCTCGCGGGCTATCTCTGCGGCCTGCTCCGGCGTCTCGGCCACGCGGCCCCGCGGCACCGGCACGCCGAAGCGGGCGAGGATCTCTTTCGCCTGGTACTCGTGGACCTTCATCGCGCCTCCCGATCCTTTTGCTGGATCATCCCTTAATCTCGTAATAGATGGACTGGGCCGGCTCCTGGGTCGTGCAGTTGATCAGGACTGGGGCGCCGGCCACCAGGCCCACCCGGCAACTGACGTCCTGGCCCCTCGGCACGGGATCTATGCGGTAGCTACCGTTGTCGCCGCAGTTGGTCGCCGACGTACCGGGGTCGAACACGCAGTCAGCGTAGTCGATGGTCGTGCCCGCGAACCTGGCCAAGAAGGCGGCCTGATCGGCCGGGGCCACCGCGATGGCGCCGCTGGGGGCCGTCGGCCGCGGCGTACCGGAGTCTACGGGGCTGACGGTAGGCCCAGCCGTACCGCCAGCGGTTGGCGTTGGGGTGCCCGGCCCGGGCGTCGCGGCCAGCGTGGCCGTTGGGACAGGGGTGGGCGAAGAGGACTCCCCGCCTCCGCCACAAGCCGCAGCCAGCAGCCCTAGGGTAGTGAGCACTATGATGAGCACCAGCCTTCCAGGCATGACCGCGACCCAGTGTAGTGGATTGCGCACTGCCAAACAAGGAAAAGCCGCCGCCTTCGATACGATGAGCCGCACCGCCGACGTTTGTTCCAGGGCCTCGTCGGCTGGTAATGTGCCATAGGGATGTTAGCGCGTGGGTATCATGGCCGCAGGTGAATGCCCTTGCGTGCAAGGCTGAAGTATCTGGCCTTCCTGATTCTCTTCAACACCCTTGGCCGGCTGCCCGTACCTATTCTCTACAGGCTCATGGAGGTCGTCGCTTGGGTGGCCTACTACCTGGCTCGGGGTGCCCGGCGCAACGTCTGGGACAATCTGCGCCATGTGATGCCTGCGGACACCCCCCGGCGGGAGATGGCCCGGGCGGCGCGCCAGGTATTCCGGAATGTGGCCCTCTACTACGCCGATGTGGCGCACCTGCCGTGGACGGACGTCGACGATTTCTTCCGCCGGCGTCTCGTCATCCACGGGCTCGAGGAGAACTTTCTGCCGGCCGTGGCCAGCGGCCGGGGTGTGATCATGATGAGCGCCCACTTCGGCAATCCGGAGCTGGCGGTCCAGGGGCTGGCCACTCTGGGCGTGCACGTTTTCGCCCTTACGGAGCCGCTGCAGCCGCCACAACTCTCGCGGCTGATGGATCGCTTCCGGGCCAGCCAGGGCCACTCCTTTGCGCCCGTAAGCGTGGGAAGCGTCAAGCGCGTCATCAAGACCTTGAGATCCGGCGGCGTCGTGGCCCTCATGGGCGACCGCGATATCGAGGGTCCCCGGCAGTTGCTTCCTTTTTGCGGCCAAGAGGCCTTCATGCCCACCGGCCCTATGGAGGTGGCGCTCCGGACCGGGGCCACGGTGATCCCCTCGTTTTCGCGGCGCCGCGACAGGTATATCATCGAAGCGTACATGGAAGAGCCCCTGATCCTTGAACGCACCGGCGACTTCGAGGCGGACGTGCGGACCGGCACCCTCCGCTTCCTGGAGCGGTTCGAACGACGGCTACGGGCGGACCCGGGGCAGTGGGCCGTCCTGGAAGCGGTTTGGCAGAAGGAGCCGAGATCCCCGCGGCGGGAGGCGCGGTCGTGACGGACGCTGGCAAGGCTGACCTCCACATCCACACCTCCGCCAGCGACGGCATGGCCAGCGCCCGGGAGGTGCTGGACTATGTCCAGGAGCATACCGACCTGGACGTTATCGCCATCACCGACCACGACGACATCCGCGGCGCGTGGGAGGCCAGGGAAATTTGGGCTAAGGGGCGTTACCGGTTCGACCTTATTGTGGGCATCGAGGTGACGGCCATCGAAGGCCACGTGCTGGCGCTCTTCGTGGAGGACCCGGTTCCCAATTTGCGCCCCATAACCGAGGTACTGGAGGCCGTGCACCGCCAGGGCGGCATCTGCATCGCCCCCCATCCGCTGAGCTGGTTGACGAGGGGAGTAGACCGCAAGACGCTTATGCGCATACGGGACATGGCCCGGGACGGCATCCATTTCGATGCCATCGAGACCGCCAACCAGTCGCCAGCCGCCCGCATCGCGCGGCGCCGGGCGCTGGAGCTGAACCGCCGGGCCCTAAAGCTTCCGGAGGTCGGTGGCAGTGATGCCCACTTCCTTCCGGTCATCGGGAGCGCCTTCACCCGATTCCCCGGCCGCACGGCGGAAGACCTGCGGCGGGGCGTTTTCCAAGGGACCACCCAGGGGGTTGCCGGGCGCCATCCGTCGCTTCTGCAACTGGGCGCTACGAAGGTGCTGCGGCAGACCTACCGTGGCATCATGACCACTCCCCGCAGGATGGGCTGGGGCCCCACCGCTGCCAGCTTCGTGCGCCGCATCTTCCGTTTGTCATGAAGATAATCCTCGTCTCCCCCTATGATTGGTCTCAGCCGGGGGGAGTCAACATCCACATCGCCAGTCTGGCGGAGCAGTTCGCGCGGCGGGGCCACTTCGTCCGCATTGCGGCACCCTCCTCGCGGCGCCCCAAGCACAGCCTGGAATACCTCATCGTCATCGGGGAAAGCACTATCGGCCTGCCCGCCAGCGGTTCGATAGCCAACGTCTGCATCTCCTACCAGCTTGGACCACGAGTCAAGCGGCTCCTGGAGCGGGAGAGGTTCGATGTCGTTCACATCCACGAGCCTTTCATGCCTCTCCTTCCATTCCAGTTCCTCCGCTACTCCTCCTACACCAACATCGCCACCTTCCATGCCACGAGGGAAGGTGGCAGCCGGCTGTACGCGTACTCCAAGTTCTTGATCAGGCCGTGGTGGCAGAACATCCACGGCCGAATCGCGGTTTCCCGGGCCGCCCTGAAGATGATCGGCAAGTACTTTCCGGACCGATACCGCCTGATCCCCAACGGCATCGACTATCCGTTCTTCGCCGCGGAGGCACCTCCGCGCTCCGAGTTCATGGACGGCAAGCGCAACATCCTCTTCGTCGGCCGGCAAGAGAAGCGCAAGGGGCTCCCGTACCTATTGGAGGCCTACGCTCTCCTGAAGCCGGAGATGCCCGATATCCGGCTGATCATCGTGGGCCCGGATGGTGGCATGCGGGAAGTCTGCGAGCGCTACGTCGAACGCATGGGCCTGCAGGACGTCCATTTCGTGGGCTATGTTCCGTATGCCGAGCTACCCAGCTACTACAAGACGGCGGATGTCTTCTGTGCGCCCAACACAGGGCAGGAAAGCTTCGGCATCGTGCTGCTGGAAGCCATGGCCGCGGGCGCGCCGATAGTCGCTTCGGACATCGACGGCTTTCGCGACGTTCTCAGCTCCGGGGTGCACGGCTTGCTAGTGCCGCCTCGGGACAGCGCGGCGCTGGCCGAGGGGCTGCGGCGGGTGCTAGGCGACCCGACGATGCGGCAGGAGATGGCGCGGGCCGCTGCCAGCCACGCCAGGGACTATAGCTGGGACAACGTGTCGGGCCGCATCCTTCAGTACTATGAGGATGTGATGAAGGCCCGCTGCGGCGAGGCAGCTGCGCAGGGATAACGGCGGCCAATGCCATCGCTTCTCCCCCGCTCGGCGCCAGGCTGGTTGACGGGCCCTCCGGTGGCCCTCCTCTCCCGCCTAGGAGTGACGCCCAACATGCTTACGGCGGCCGGCTTGCTGGGCAACCTGGGCGCGGCTTTCTTGGCGGCAAGGGGCGAGTTCCTGGCGGCCGGTGTGGTGGTGCTGGCCTTCAGCGCCCTAGACTTCCTCGATGGCGCCCTGGCCCGGGCCACCGGTAAGGCCACGGACTTTGGTTCCGTTTTCGACGCCGTCATGGACCGGATCTCGGAGGCGGCGGTGCTTTTCGGCTTGCTCTGGTTTTACAGTAGCCGGGGCGGCCGCACGGAAGAGCTGCTGATCTTCGTGGCCGGCGCATCCTCCATACTGGTCAGCTACGTCCGCGCCAGGGCCGAGGTCATCAACCTGAGGATGCGGGAGGGCATCTTCACCCGCGCGGAGCGGGTGGCGCTAGTCGGTGGCGGGTTGATCGTACAGGACGTTATCATGAGGAACGTAATGACCCCGGTTCTGTGGATCCTGGCCCTCTTGTCCAGTGTCACGGCCATTCAGCGCCTGGCACTAGTTTGGTGGAAAACGCGCGGCGGCCGGACGGGAGAAAGCGCGTGATACCGCTAAAGGACCAGGAGCTCCTCAAGCAGAAGTTCGCCCAGGAGCTGACAGGGCCGGTAAAGATCGACTACTTTACCGTTCGCGAGGTCGGGTTGGAAGTGCCGGGCCAGCGCCCGTGCGCCACCTGCAAGCCCACGGGCGAGATGCTGCGGGAGCTGGCAGCCCTCAGCGATCTGATCAGCCTTCAGGTGCATATCCTGGACGAGGCCCGGGAGGAGCGCGAGCGCTTCGGTATCCAGCGGGTTCCGGCGACGGTCTTGCGGGGGGCGGACAGCACCTTCGTGATCTTCTACGGCCTGCCCAGCGGCACCGAGTTCCCTGCCTTCATCGAGTCCATCGTCGACATTTCGCGGCTGGAGGTCAGTCTCTCGCAGCAGTCGATTGATGCGCTGAGGGGCTTGGCCAACGATGTGACCCTACGCGTATTCGTCACCCCCACCTGACCCTACTGCCCGGCGATGGCGCGTGCCGCCTTCCAGATAGCCCTGGTGAGCCCCAAGGTGCGGGCTGAGGTCATCGAGATCAACGAGTTCCCCGAGCTGGCCCACCAGTACGGCGTTAGGGCGGTGCCTCTGACCGTCATCAACGACCGGTTCGCCATCCCGGGTATGGTTGAGGAGCGGGTGTTGGTGGAGCAGATCGTGAAGGCAGCCGAGGCCGGCGAAGGAGGCGGGCAGGCGCCAGCCAAGCCCATTAAACGGGGAGAAGTCCGGGACAGCGGATTGTACATCCCGTAGGATGCCCGCTTAGCGGTAGCGCCGGGCGATCACCAGCCCCGCCGCTGCTACCAAACCGGCGAGGGCTATCACGCCCGCGGCCAGCACGGCGACAGTTCCGGCCGAAGTTCCGCCGCCCTCTCCCGGGCCCGCCGGCGATGGCCCCACAGTCTGGCGGGGAGTGGCGCTGGGAGCGGGCGTGGCGGGCTGAGGCGTGATCCTGGCGGGTAGGCCCATGAACGCCCGCCACTCGTCTTCCAGCCCATCTTGGTCGAACCCGTATACGCTCTCCAGGGCGGAGTCTATACGCTTCCCCTTCTTTATCTCGGCAAAGAGCTGGGCGAATCGCTCTGGCCCGTACTGCTCGATCAAGAATGAGACAAGGCTCCAGGACTGGCCGTAAAAGAGCTCTACTTTGGCTGGATCGCCCGGGTAGGACGTGATAGCCCGGACCGATAGGACGTTGCCTCTGGCCACCGCCCGGTCCAGGGCCCTCTTGTAGCCCCCGGGGTCCTCCTGGCTGTAAACGGCCGTGCCCTCGTCCAGCCAAGCCGGCAGGGAGCCGAAGGCGCTCTCGCCCGCCACCGCGGTGACCACGTGGGTCAGCTCGTGCCTCAGGGTATCGTACTCGACGTTACCCAGCACCAGGACGGTGTCCGAGGAGACCCGCACGCCGGCCGTGGTGATGGACTCTTCAAAGGTCTCGCTGCGCTTCGCCAAGGCAGGTTTCATGTCCCGCGCCGAATCGTAGATCCAGACCTTGACCGGAAACTCGACGGCGGCTCCTAAGAGATCGGACATGGAGGCGATGGTCTCGATAGCCAGGTCCAGCATCGATCGGGCCTGGGCTTCGGTGCCCGAGTAGTAGTTCACGGTGACGCCGTCTGCGCTGACCTCGCTCCAATCGAACCGGATGTCGCGATAGACGAAGCTGGACGGCGCGCTCTTGCCCACGTCGCCATCGGCGTCTGTGGCCTCCCAGTAGTACTGGATCACGGTGCCCGGCGGCAGGTAAATCCGGGGCGGATCGTTCCCGGCCAGCTCGAAGAACCCGGAGACCGACTTGCCTGGCTGGAAGTCCGCGTCTCCGATGGCGGCGGTGCCATCGGGCAGCACGTTGTATCGCAGCCGCAAGCGCTGGATTTCGGAGTCGCTGGAGGCTGAGGCGCGGAAGATCATCCCCTCGGGGAACCGATTTTCGACGCCACCATCTACGACCGTTGGGGCGACCTGAGCATGTGCCGGTGCCGAGGTGAGACCGGCTAGGAACGCGGCGGCGCCTAAGGCCGCCGCCACGATGACGTAGGGGCGGATGGCCAGCAGCGTCGCGGCCGGAGCGCCGTCTGTCCGCCTAGGCACCGAGGGTCGCCTTCTGGTAGGCCCGCATGAGGCCGTCGAGGTCGCCGTCCAGAACGTCCTCGGTGTTGCTGGTCTCATACCCGGTTCGGTGGTCCTTCACCATCTTGTACGGGTGGAGGACGTAGGAGCGGATCTGGTTCCCCCAGCCCGCTGAAACGTGCTCTCCTTTCAGGCGCGCCTGCTCTTCCGCCCGTTTTTCGAGTTCTTTCTCCAGAAGCCGTGCCTCCAGGATCCTCATGGCCGTCTCCTTGTTCCGGCTTTGGGAGCGTTCGTTCTGGCACACCACGCTGATGCCCGTGGGGATGTGAGTGATGCGGACGGCGGTTGCATTCTTCTGTACGTTTTGGCCTCCGTGGCCGCTGGCCCGGAAGACGTCGATGCGCAGGTCTTCTGGGTCGATGTTCACCTCCGCCTCGCTCTCTACCTCCGGCATAACTTCCACGAGCGCGAAGGACGTGTGGCGGGCATGCGAGGCGTCGAAGGGCGAGATTCGCACCAGGCGATGGACCCCCCGTTCGCTGCGCAGATAGCCGTAGGCGTTGCGGCCCACGACTTCCACGGTGGCCGACTTGATTCCCGCCTCTTCGCCGGGCGTCAAGTCGAGGATGGTGGCGGAGTAGCCGCGCCGGTCTGCCCAGCGCAGATACATGCGTAGCAGCATCTCCGCCCAGTCCTGGGAATCGGTGCCGCCCGCGCCGGCGTGGATGGCCAATATGGCGTTCCTGCGGTCGTATTCGCCTGAAAGGGCCAGGCCCAGCTCCATCTCCTCCAACTGGGCGGCGAGGGATGTGACATCTTCCGCCACGGCCCGGGCCAGCTCTTCGTCGGCCTCTTCCTCCGCCAGTTGCAAGAGGCCTGCCAACTCTTCAGCCTTGGCCTCCAGGCCGCGCCACGTCTCTACCTGCTCCCGCGCATCGGCCAAACGCCGCATGACCCTTTGGGCCTGTTGGGGGTCATCCCAGAACCCTTGCTGAGCAGACTCCTGCTCCAGCCGGGCCACCTCTTCTTCCAGCCTTGGGATGTCAAAGACGGCGGAGGATGTGGGCGATGCGCTCCTGAAGGTCGGTTATAGCAGTCCGGGTCTCTAGCATCTGTCGTTCCTCCGCTGATCTCATTATACAGATACAGGCGCGCCGCCGGGGAGAATAGAGCCGGATGGCGCCTTCAGGCCGGCCCTAGGGGTGGGACGTGACCTTTAGAGATCTGGTCTGCCAAGCGCAAAGGCTCCGGTATGCGGCGGCCGCGGCAGAGGCGAAGCACCCAACCCGCGGCGGCCTCCAGCGAAATCCGGTGCCCTACCGAGACGTAGACGGGCGCCACGCCTTCGCGCGTTCGTAGCACCAAGCCGATGACCTCGTCGCCATCGACCAGCGGCGCTCGGGAGCCTGTCTCCAAGCCGGGTGGCTCGTGCTGGCCGCAGAGGCGGCTCTTGGCGCAGCCGATAGTTGGGAGGTCGAGGAGTAGGCCGAGGTGGCAGGCCAGGCCAAAGCGCCGGGGGTGGGCGTAACCCTGGCCGTCTACCAGCAAGAGGTCCGGATGCCGTTCCAGCGCCTCGAACGCCCGCGCGAGCGCCGGTATCTCACGGAAGGACAGGAGCCCCGGTACGTAGGGGAAGGGCACCGGCTCCTCGACGACCTGCCGTTCCACCAGGGTCAAGTCTGGGTACTTCAGGATGACGACCGCCGCGCGAGCCACGGCTCTGCGTTCGGCTCCGGCTGCGGACACGAACGCTACGTCCGCTGCGGCCACCAGACGGACGCGCGCGGGGTTGCCCTTGCGGATGACGCTGGGCGCCAGTTGCGCCTGGAGGGCCATGGCCTCTGCGGGCGTCAGGTTCCAGGGGTGCAGAGGCCGAAGGCGCACGGCCTCCTACCGCCCCTTGAACTGAGGCTTGCGCTTCTCCATGAAGGCCCTGGGCCCCTCCCGGGCGTCTTCGCTGGCGAAAACCACCCGGGACACCTCGTCCTCGATGGCGAACGCGTCTGCCAGCGGCAGTCCCGACCCCCGGATCATGACCTCTTTGATCTTGCGCACGGCCAGCGGGCCGTTCTCCGCCAGCTTCTGGGCGAATTCCTCTGCCTTGGCCCTTAGCTCTGGCCCAGGGACGACGTAGTTCACCAACCCGATGCGCAACGCCTCCTCCGCCGTAATGTGGTCGCCCACCAGAAGTATCTCTGCCGCCTTGCAGTAGGGCACCTGGCGCGGCAGGCGAGCCATCGAGCCCGCGCCGGGCACGAGGCCGCGCTTGGCCTCGGTAAGGGCAAAGGTGGCGTGCTCGGCTGCGATGCGTATGTCCGTGGCCAACATCAGCTCAGTGCCGCCCGCCAGGCAGAATCCGTTGATGGCGGCCACGATGGGCTTGTAGACGGTGTAGCGGCGCAGGAAGGCCACGCTGATGGTGGCCGGATCCTCCAGCAGGCGCCGGTCCCACTCGTCTTCTGGCGGGCGGGCGCGTGTATAGAGGGGGATGAGCCGGCCCAGGTCCGCCCCCGAAGAAAATGCCCGGTCGCCCGCGCCAGTGACGAGGGCGACGCGCAGATTATCGTCCTCGTTGAAGTCCCGCCAGATGTCGGCCAGGCGAACGATGGACTCAGGGCTGAAGGCGTTGTGCACCTCCGGACGATTGAGGGTGATGCGGGCGATGTGTCCGGTCTTCTCGTAGAGGACGTGGGGCTCCATCGGACCTCCTGTGGATGGGATTAAACCGAGGCGAGTATAGCAAAAGGGGGAACGCTGGAACCAACCGTTGACGGCGCCCAAGCTGGCCGCCGGCAGGCGGGCGCTACACCGTCGCCGCCAGTCGCCGCAGCGCCTCCAGCTTCTCCGATCGCCCGAGCCGGGCCCTTTCCACCGCCCGCCTCAGAACCTCGATGGACCGGTCGTAGGTGGCCCGGTCTAGCGGATAGGGGTGGCCGTCCTTGCCCCCGTGGGCGAAGGCGAAGCGCGCCGGGTCTCGGAAAGAGGCCTTGGCCCCATGCACCAAGTCTGCGATGAGGGCCAGGGCGCGGATGGTGGCCGGGCCGACGTTCTCCGTTCCCAGGAGCGCTTCGAAGTCGGCTGGCTGGGCCTCGTAAGCGGCCCGCAGCGATCTCTCGAGGCGCTGTGCATGGACGGCGGCCAAGGGGACGTAGTGAGCCGCCGGCAGGGCCAGCGACTGAATGCGCTGGAGCTCACGCACGGTTCTTTCGGGGGGCTCGCGGGCCAGGGCCGTAGAGACGAACCGTGAGTCCTCGCCTTCTGACGCAACCATGTTGAGGCCGGCGGCTGGGCCCTCGCTGATGACGGCGCTGTGCGGCTCCACCACGAAGCTTGCCACGGCGTCCGATAGCCAGTGGTAGCGGCGGGCGTAGCCGGTGGCCTCGTTCATCCCTTGCTGAACCACGGCCCAGCGGCCGTCAAGGGTGAAGAGAAAGGTGTGGTGATATAACTGGTACCCGTCCTGGACGGCAGCCGAGTCTACCTTGGCCGCCAGGCGGGAGGCCCTGACCAGCGGGTCTGGCGCGAACCCGTGGCGTTCCGCCGCAAACTCGATCTCTCGTGGCGTCTTGCGTGAGGTGGCACCCTTGCCCCCGGCCACGACGATACCGGTATCGGTCTCCAGGCCAGCCAAGCCCTCCTTCAAGGCCGCGCAGGCCACGGTGGTGAGCCCCGACGAGTGCCAGTCGAAACCGAGGACGCAGCCGAAGGCTTGGAACCAGTAGGGGTCCGCCAGTCGCGCCAGGAACTCTCCGGGGCCGTATTCTTCCACGATGACCAGGACGATCTGGCGCGACAGGAGCACCATGCGCTCGTAAAGCCAGCGCGGCGCCGTTCCGCCATGCAGCGGCAGATGGGCCACGCCGGTGCGCATCCCGGCGGGAGCAGCACCCGAGCCGCCAGAGGCCCGCGTCCTCATCACAAGCCAATCGTAGAACATACGATCTGCGTTAACAAGCGGCCGCCGCCCATGCGGCATCGCTCCCCTTGCATTATCATTGGCCTATGCTCGTCCACCGGAGGTGGCCATGGCCAAGCCGCGAAGAAAGCACCCTATCTGTGTTTCGATAGCTCTGGAGAGTCCCCAGGCGGCGTGGTTCCTCAATCTGGTCGAGTCCATCTTGGGCGAAGACCGCTTCTATGCGCCCCTGGAGCGCTTGCGGGACGGCAGCCACATCTACCTGATGCAGGGCTCGATAAACCAAGGCTTCCTCGTGGACGCCAAGGAGGTGGCCCAGGGCGAGGTGTGGATGTACCGCTCCGGGTTCCGCTGCGAGCCCGTGGGCCTGCCCCTGGCCTACGCCATCGAGCTAGTCGCCTACCGCTGGGACCCCTGGCTCTACGCCGAGGCCACTGGAGACCGCCGCATCCTCGAATGGCCAACCAGCCGCCGGACCGCTGCTACGGACCGCCGAAACGCCGAGATAGGCCCCCGGCGCGATCGCGTTAACATGTGGCTCGGCCCCAAGGACCAGGCCCCGGAGTTCATCGCTGGTGTCGCCAGGGAAGAGCTGGATGCCGTCAAGAAGAAGCACGGCATCGTAGAGCGAATCCACTTTACGATACCGCAGGAGCCGGAAGGTAACGGCCACAACGGCGCCTGAACGCACCGAAACCACGGGAGAACGCCGAGATGTTCGAGACCATCGCCTACAGCGCCTCCGAGGGGATCGCACGGCTGTTGCTCAACCGGCCGGAACGCCTCAACGCCATCAACGCCCAGATGATATCTGACTTGCAGGCGGCCGTAGCTGCCGCCAACGAAGACCCGTCGGTCCGGGTCATCGTCCTCAGCGGCGCCGGCAGGGCCTTCTGCGCCGGATACGACCTGGACTGGGGCACGAAGGCAGAAGACGCTTCGCAACGCGCTGCCCACGGCATCTGGGATCCCGTCCGGGACTACCAGATGATGTCCCGCAACGTCCGGGCCTTCATGTCGCTGTGGGAGAGCCCCAAGCCCGTCATCGCCCAGATCCACGGATGGTGCGTAGGCGGCGGCACGGACATGGCCCTCTGCTCTGACCTCATCTACATGGCGGAAGACGCTTACATCGGCTACCCACCCGCGCGCGTCTGGGGCGAACCCACCACCGTCATGTGGGTCTACCGGTTGGGGCTAGAGCACGCCAAACGTCTAATGCTTACCGGCCAGGCCCTCAGCGGTGTGGAGGCCCAGCGAGTCGGGCTCGTCTCCGCGGCCGTCCCCGCCGACGAGCTACCCGCCGTCGTCGATGAGATGGCCCGGCGTCTAGCCACCATCCCGGCGAACCAGTTGGCCATGAGCAAGCTCTTGGTGAATCAGGCCTATGAGAACATGGGGCTGCGCACCAGTCAGATAATCGGCACCATCCTGGACGGCATCGCCCGTCACACTCCGGAAGGCATCGCCTGGCGCGAGCTGGCCCTGCGGGAAGGGTTCCGCGAGGCGGTGCGCCGGCGCGATGCCCCGTGGGGCGACTACGGTGAGGGGAAGGCTCAGGGGCCCGCAGGCCAGCGCGGGCCCTAGAGATACGTGATCCGGAAGACGGGATGCCTCTGCGCGAGGGCCTCGAACTCGGCCAGCGTCGCCTCGGGGCCGAGCCCAAAGTAGCGCTTGGTGACCAGGGGTGTTCTCCCGCAGGTACTTTTGGATGATGGGAGCGCGCTCTTCAGGAGGTACCTCCTCCAGGCTCACCTCTCGGCCCTTTCCCCGCTGTAGATTGGCGCGGCCGGCGAAGGCCCTAAGCCACGGGCCGCGAGCGAACTGATCGTCGGGTTCACCCCCTGGTTAGCCACGATGGACGCCGATAGGGGGCGACTTTAGTCACGCTAGGCTAGCCTGCGTTGCGTAGCGGGAGCCAGGTCTATCACGCGCAGCTCGGCGGCCCCGGTCATGTTGTCGCCGCTGAAGCTATACACCACATCCAGGCGGTCGCCTTCGGTGATCCCGTCAGCGCCGCGGCCGAAGGCGATGGCCGGCCAGATTGCCCGCAACCCCAAGCCTTCCGGATCCCGCAGCTTGAGCCGCAGATGAGCGCCCGCTCCATCACCCTCTGCGGGAGAGCTTGGCGCTCCCACTCGCTTGGCTTCCATCACCTCTAGCCCGCGGCTCAAAAAGACGGGTTCCGGGTTGCCCTCGCCGAAGGGCGCCAGCCGCGCGAGCCAGGCCAGGAGGCTGCGTTCGGGCCCACGTTGCAGGGTGGCACCAACCATGTGCAGGGGGATCTGCGCATCGATATCGACGACGGGCGCCAGCTCGAGCCCGGCCAGCTCCCGCTGCGCCTCTGTTAAGAGGGCAGCCTTTAGCTCCGGCAGGGCGCTATTGTCCGCAGTGAAGCCCGCAGCCGCCCGGTGGCCCCCGAAGCGCAGCATCAGGTGGGAGCAGCGGCGCAGGGCCGCGGATATGTCGAACTCCGGGATGCTGCGGCAACTGCCGACGCTGGTCACGGGGCCTTCCTGGTAGACGACGGCTGGCTTGTACAGCTCCTCAGCGAGCCGGCCGGCCACGAGGCCCATAATGCCGGAAGAGATCTCGGGGTGCCCGATGAATACGAGAGGCGCCCGAGGGTCCTCGCGGGACATGAGCCCCATGGCCAGTTCGACGGCCTCGACGGTGGCCTGCTGACGCTGACGGTTTAGGGCCGAGAGGGCAAGGGCCATTCCAGCAGCCGCCGCCTCGTCTTTCTCCAGCAGCAGGTCCAGGGCAAGACGGGCATGAGCCAGGCGCCCCGCGGCGTTCAGGCGCGGGCCCAGCATGTAGCCGATGGCTCGGGCGTCCACTCGCAGGGGATCCAGCCCGGCCGCGTCGACGAGGGCTCGCAGGCCAGGACGGCCTCCCCGGGCAATTACTCGCAGGCCCTCCTTCACCAGCCAGCGGTTCTCACCCCGTAGCGGAGCCACGTCGCATACGGTGCTGAGGGCTGCCAGGTCGAGAAAACGGTCTGCCCGCCATTCCACCCCCATCGATGCGTATATGGCCGACATCAGCCGCAGCGCCAGACCTCCGGAGGTGAGCTCCGAGTCTGGATAACGGTTATCGGCGCGCTTCGGATTGACCAGGGCCAGGGCCGGCGGAAGGGGACCTCCGACGCTGTGGTGGTCCACCACCACCACGTCCATGCCGAGTTGCCGAGCCTGCCCGATCTCCCGGATCGAACTGGTGCCGCAGTCGGCTGTGACGAGTAGGGTGACGCCCTGCCGGGCCAGGGCCGCCACCGCGTCGCTATTAAGGCCGTAACCTTCGCTGAAGCGGTCAGGCAGATAGGTCACGACATTAGCGCCTAGATCCTGGAGACCTTCCGCAAGGATCGCGCAGGCCGTGATGCCATCCACATCGTAGTCTCCGTAGATGGCCACGGTTTCGCCGCGACTGGCCGCTTGAGCTAGGCGCCGGACGGCGATGGGGGCGTCAGGCAAGAGGAGGGGGTCGTGAGCGGGCGGGCCGCCTTCTAGGAAGGCGGCGGCCTCCTCGGCCGAGCGTACGCCGCGGTGCCAGAGGAGGTGCCGAATGAGAGGAGGATAACCGCAGTCCTCCAGTTCGCCGTCGGGGAAGCGGCCGCGTAATCGCCAACGGCGCTTCGCCTTAGGGATGACGGAATCTGCGGTGGACACCAGTTCCTCGTTGACTCCATTGTGGAGGTCTCCTACAGGCGCCCGCTAGAGGGAAACGGCACTAGATTGTGGACTACTGGCTGGAGCCTAGGACTGGCCCGTCTCGCCCCGCAGGTCTTTCATGACCTTAGGCAGGGCCGGCAGGAGATCCCCGGCCAGCATACCGGCGGACCCCAGCTCCCGCCGCACTTGCTCGCCGGCCAGGCCGTGGAGGTACACCCCCAAAGCGGCGGCATCGAAGGGTTCCAACCCCTGGGCGGCCAGCCCAACGATGGCTCCTGCCAGCACGTCACCGGTGCCACCGGAGGCGAGGCCGGGATTGACGAAGGGGCTGAGGCGCAGGCGCCCGTCCGGGGCCGCCACAACGGTGTTGGCGCCCTTCAGGACGACTGTTACGCCCCACTCAGCAGCGCAGCGCCTGGCGACCGCCATCCTGTCAGCCTGGATGGAGCCTACGGCCAGGCCCGTAAGGCGGGCCAGCTCACCAGGGTGGGGCGTGATAATGGTGGGCACCCGAAGCATTTGCCACCAGTTCTCGATCCGCGCCAGGTTGTTGAGGCCGTCGGCATCTATGACCAGAACCCGGAGGGGGCTGGAAAGGGACGGCAGGAGGGCCTTTAGGAAGGCCTGCGGGTATCCCCCCTGGCCGAGGCCCGGGCCCACCAGGAGCGCCTCGTACTCGCGCTCCGTCAGCGCCCGGCGGACGGCGGAGGCCTCCTCCGCCGTTAGGTAGCCGTCCTTGTCGTCCAGAGGTTCGAAGGTGGTCTCCGTAAGCTTGGCGGCCAGCACGGGGAAGATGCTGCGGGCGCAGGCCAGGGTCACGATGCCAGGGCCAACGCGCAGGGCCCCCGAACAGGCCAGGTAGGCGGCCCCGATGTAGCGGGGAGATCCGGCCACCACCAGGGCGCTGCCGAAGGTGCCCTTGTGCGCCTCCGGCGGCCGCGCCGGGAGGGTCTTGCGCGCCCAGGGCCGGGCCATGAGCTCGGTGGTGAAGGCCTCTCCCAGGGCCGCCGGTATGCCGATGTCCACTACTTCGACCCGCCCCGCGAAGGACGCGCCAGGCGAGACATGAAGGCCGACCTTGCTCCAACCCAGCGCCACCGTCTCGTCCGCGGGCACCGCATGGGGGTCCGCCGCGCCAGTGTCGGCGTCGACCCCGGTGGGCAG
>DAOUAG010000054.1:0-9373 GCA_034433815.1 Dehalococcoidia bacterium
GAGCTCCTGGCCCGGGCGGACCTAGTGGTGCCCAGCCTGGACGACCCCCGCGTCTGGCCCTTCCTCACCGGGCGATCGTAGGCGCCGCCTGCGCCTCGGCGATCCTCGCCCACACGGCCAGCCCTAGGCTCAGCACCGTCATAGCCGCCACCGAGACGCACCAGATGCAGATAGCATGGAGGACAAAGAGCTCGATGCTCGTGAGGTAGGCCACGAAGGCCGTCCCGCCCAACGCCAGAGAGAAGGCCGCCGGCGCGGCCCACTCCACCGCCAGCGGCGCTCGCAGCAGGCGGCCCAGGGCCATGGCTGCCAGCGCCACAAAGTACAGCAACCCCATGAGCGCCACCGGAACCCCGGCGATGGCCGAGTACTCGCTGGTCTGCACCAGCTCACAGTTGCCTATGCCACTACAGACCGTAGGCTCGCCGGCGTAGTGGGAATAGGTGAGATAGGATGCCGCCGCCAGGCCCGGAAAACAAAGGAGGATCAGCAACACCCACGGCAGCCGCCCGCCATCTGTGCCCCTTGCCACCGCCCGAGCCCTAGCCTCCAGCCAGGGCTGCCTCGATGGCCTTCCGCAGGCCATCCACCGAGTTCTCGGCCCGAACCCCATTGACGAGGAAGGTCGGCGTGCCCTGAACTCCCACGTTCTCGGAAGCCTGCGTAGCCTCCTTCACGGTCCCCTCATAGCGGCCGGAGTCCAGACACGAGCCAAAGGCCTGCGTATCCAACTGTAGCGCCTCTGCCATCTGCTTCAGCCGCTCCTTGCTGAAGGCGCCCCTGTTCTCCCCTGCCTGGTTGGCAAATAGGATGTCATGGAACTCCCAGAACTTCCCCTGGTCCCCGGCGCACCGGGCGGCCTCGGCCGCCAGCACCGACTCGTCACCCAGGATGGCGATGGGATGCACCTCCAGCCGCGCCTTGCCAGTAGCGATGTACTCTTTCTCGATGATGGGCAGCAACCCTACCTCCGCCCGGCGGCACACTGGGCACTGGAAGTCCAGGTACTCCACGATCGTCACCGGGGCGTCGGGACGCCCGTAGGTCATGCCGTCCCGGGCCACAACGTCCGGCCGCTGCGTCGGAACCACGATCGGGGCCCCGGGGCTGCCGCCTTCGCCCCCCGTTCGGGTGGCCACGCCAACCAGGATGATGGCACCCACGAGGCCCAGGGCGACGGCTCCTCCTGCCAGGTACACCCACCACTGGTTCGCCGCGCGGCCGCCGCCCAGGTGGGGGCTCCTTCGCCTTTTCACCACCGTAGAATGGCTCCTTCCCACCCCCTGCGCTTCATGCTAGCCAGCAGGTTCACTTTAGACAAGGTTGCTCCTGGCCCATAACCGTTAGGCCGAACGGCCCGTCAAAGCCCTTTTGGGGCTAGCTACTGCCAGCGGAACAAGCGGATGGACACGACGAAACCGGCGAGGGCCCAGGCCAAGAGGATGAGCCAACTGGGCCACACGTCGCCGAACCCGGCACCTCGGTTGATGACCTCTCGCAGCGCATCGTTCAGGTGCGTTAGCGGTACCCCCTGCACCAAGGGCTGGAGCACCGGCGGAGGGTCGATGGGGAAGTAGGAGCGGCCCAGGAACAGCATGGGAAAGGCCAAGAGCTGCTGGAAGGCGCCGTAAGACTGCACCGTCCGGGCGAAGCTGGCGATGGTGTACCCAAGGAATAGCATACACAAGACGCCCGCCAGACACGTCAGCGCCAGCCACAGGTAACTGCCGTCGATCGACACGTCGAACACCAGCCGGGCGATGCCCAGGATCAGAACCGTCTGTACCACGGAGAGCAGCGCGAAGGAAGCGGCCTGGCTCGCGATGAGGACGCCCGGCTGCAAGGGGGTCACGCCCAGCCGGCGCAGGATGCCCATCTCGCGCCAGTTAACCATCAGGGCGCCGACGGAAAGGTTGGTGAACATGATGGTCATGCCCACCATCCCCGGCACCAAGAAGTCGACGTAGCGCACCGTCTTGGTGTCTACGGCCTGCTGCTCCAGGCGCACCGCCTCTCGCTGACCCCCTAGCTCCTCGTTGTACGCCTTCACCGTCGCCTCGATGGTGGCCGTGATGTAGCCGATGCGCACCGGGTTGGAGTTGTCGTAGTAGACCTCGACGTCCGCGCCGCCGGAGCCAACCGCCTCCTCAAAGCCCTCGGGCACTATCACCACGGCTCCGCGCTCCCCATTCTTCAACGAGCGCAGCTCCGAATCCCGTTCCCCCGTCTTGTACTCGATGGTGTCCAGCGAGGCGAAGGCCTCCCCCAGGGCTCGCGACGACCTGGTCTGGTCTTCGTCCACGAATCCCAACTCGAAGGGCTGGGATCCGGGCCGGAAGAGCCAGCCGAAGACCAGCATGGAAAGAACCGCTATGAAGATGCTTATGAGCCAGAAGCTAACATTCCGCCAAAGGATCTTGGCCTGGGCGGCCGTCAGCTCCAGGAGAGCCCGGACGTTCATGCCTACTCCCGCAACCTCCTGCCCGTCAGGGCGATGAAGACGTCCTCCAAAGTGGCGGAGCGCACATGCAAGCTCTGAACCCGCTGTCCCTGCGCTTCGGCCCAACGCATCAGGCCCGCCAGGGTGGACGAGACGTCGTTGGTGAACAGAAGATCCGTCCCGTCCTCGCTCCGCGCGTCCTGCACCCCCGGCAGCGTCAACAGCCCTTCTCTCGGAACCGGGGTCTCGAACGCGCACTCGATAGTGCTATCGGAGACCAGCGACCGTACCAAGCGCCGCGGCGTGTCCAGAGCGATGATGCGTCCGTGGTCCATGATGGCCACCCGGTCGCACAGCTCCTCGGCCTCGTCCATGTAGTGGGTGGTGATGACCACGGTCTTGCCCTCGTGCTTCATCTGGCGGATCAGGTCCCAGAAGCTGCGGCGAGCCTGGGGGTCAAGGCCCGTCGTGGGTTCATCCAAGAACACCAGGTCGGGGTCGTTGACCAAGGCCGTGGCCACCGAGAGGCGCTGCCTCTGGCCCCCCGAGAGACTTTTCACCCGGGCGTTGCGCTTTTCCGCCAGCGAGAAGCGCTCGAGCAGCTCCTCCACCGGTACCTTCCTGCTGAACAAAGACTGAAAGACGCGCAGCGTTTCCTCCACCGTCAGCTCCGGCCAGAGCGCCTGGCCCTGGAGCTGAACCCCGATGCGCTCCTGCATCGCCCGCCGCTGGCGCAGGGCGTCCGTACCCATGAAAGAGACCACGCCAGCATCGGGCTCGCGCAGCCCTTCGATCATCTCCAACGTCGTCGTCTTGCCGGCGCCGTTGGGTCCCAGCATGCCGAAGGTCTCGCCCCGATGCACCGTGAAGGAGATGCCGTCGACGGCCGTCAGAGGCCCGTAGCGCTTGGTCAGGCCCTGGACCACCAGGACTGCATCCGGCGCTGCCGCATCGCCCGCTCCGGCAACAGTATCGCTAGTGACGGTTGTCATCGCGCTCCTCCCGGTTTGGCCGTCATCGATGCACCTATCCCCCGCTCATGCTGAGGCCCTCGAAGCATGTGCCGCACACCCCGCCCATGCTTAGGCTCTCGAGGCATCAGCCGTCCGCACCCTAGCAGCGGGCCCCGGCGCCGCGCTATGACCCGCGTCACAGTGCACTTCCGTTCCCATCTCCCGGCCCGGCGCCCGGCCGGCTGGCCAACGACATCATCAGATCGTAGACCTCCTTGGGACGGAACATCCCCGGGTCCAGGAGCTTCCACTGCCGTAAGCCCTCGTAGGCGCATATGCCCAGCACCACGAAGGCTTCCGCGTCCATGTCCGCCCGCACCAGGCCCGCCTCTTGCGCCTGGCGCAGCATCTCTGCCATCGCCGTCCGCCAGAAGCTGAGCTGCTGGCGGAAGGCCTCGCGCAGGGCTTCGTTGCGCAGCGCTTCGCCCCGGAGCTCCACATCCAGCCGGATGTGGGTGTCCACCACGGGATCCTGAAGCTGGAGGAACATCGTTTCGCCGATGGCCCGCAGCGCGTCTGCCGGCGAGCGCACCCCCTCCCTCACCTCGCGCACCAGCTCACTGTAGCGCTGGGTGTTGCGATCAACGATGGCCTTGAGGACCGCCTCCTTGCCCGGGAAGTAGCGGTAGATGGCCCCGGCCGAAATGCCGGCTTCGGCGGCGATGTCCTGAACGGTGCTCCCGTGGTAGCCCTGGCGGGCGAACACGGCCCATGCGGCGTCCAGTATCTGGTTCCGCCTTGCCAAGAGGTGGGCGGCGCTGACCTTGGCCATGGCTGGGAGGATGAATGAACGTTCATTCACAGACTAGCCGCGGCCGCGGTGCTTGTCAAGGCCGTGGGTCTGGACGCGCAGGCTTCGGCCAGGACGGGGCGCCGCGCCACAATGCCCGCTCATGCTGAGCCCCTCGAAGCATGAGCCGGCCGGAGAATTTTTCGTCCTACGTGTAACTGCGAAGGGGGTTCGCGCGTTGACATTATTGAGAACACCCTGCTACGGTGCGGGGTGAGAAAACGCTAGACGCCGAATCCGCCGGTGGCGGAGCGGGGGAACCGAAGTTTGGGGTGAACGCCTGCCCCAGGGCAGGCCAGGCGGACTCCTTCCCGCCGAACCCGTCAGCTAACCTCGCAGGCGATAGAAGGAGAGGCTAGGTTTGACGCTCGAACAGGGCGAGGGGACAGCCTCTCGCCCTTTTCTTAGCCCCGCTGGGCGGAAGAGAAGATGGCGCTGGGAGAACGGGCTATAGTGCGCTTGGGTGAGGCGGAGCGGACAGAGGCGCCGGATCGCAGGGCACGGTTCGCTTGGCGGCTGGAGTACACCCTCCTCATAGGCGTGGCCCTGCTCCTGACCTTCTTTGCCATCGCCTTCTTCTACTTCAGCACCGACATCAGCAACCTACGATCGTACGGCTATGTCGGCCTCTTCTTGGTCAACTTCATTGGCGCCGCATCCATCCTCTTGCCATCCCCCGCGGCGGCCAGCGTTTTCGGTGGCGGGGCCCTCCTGGGCGATCTCTTGGGCATCCCCGCCTTCCTTTGGGTAGGCCTCATCGCCGGCCTGGGCGAGGCCGTGGGGGAGCTCAGCGGCTACGCCGCCGGCTACGGCGGCCGCCTGGTCGTGGAAAAAAGGCCTGAGTACGCTCGGATCCATCGTTGGATGGACCGCCACGGCACCATCACGATGTTCCTCATGTCCACCGTACCTAACCCCTTGTTCGATGTGGCCGGCCTGGCCGCCGGGGCCGTCCAAATGCCCATGGGCCGCTTCTTCCTGGCCGTCACCGCCGGCAAGATCATCAAAGACACCTGGATGGCCGCCGCTGGCGCTGGCGGCGCCGCCGTCTTCACCCTCCTCGCCGCCTAGAGGTTATAATCGCCTCGTGGTGGGCGCTTCCCCCGAGGCATCCGAAGAGCCTGACCTTGCAGCCATCATCTTGGCTGCGGGCGCCTCCACCCGCATGGGCGGCACCGATAAGCTCTTCGCCACCATCGGCGGGCGCCCTGTGCTGGCCCACAGCCTCGATGCCTTCCAGCGCTGCCCGGCCAGCGGCACCGTGATCCTCGTGGCGTCTCCTGGCAACATGGGCCGGGCGCGGGTCCTCGTGCGAGACGGCGGCTTCACAAAGGTCGCGGCGGTCTGCCCGGGCGGGCCCCGCCGCCAGGACTCGGTGCGAGCCGGGCTCGAGGCCCTGGCTCACCTTTCGGGATCGCCTCCCTGGCATTACGTCGCCGTGCACGACGGCGCGCGGCCCTTCGTCACGCCCGCCCTCATCCAGCGGGGGCTGAACGTGGCCCGCCGGCACGGAGCCGCCCTCCCCGTCCTGCCGGTGCCGGACACCGTCAAGGAGGTGTCCGGGGAAGGCTTGGTCGTGCGCACCCTCGACCGCAGCCGCCTGCGGCTGGCCCAGACACCCCAGGTGTTTGCGTATCCCCTCCTCGAACGCGCCCACCGCGAGGTGACGGTGGATGTGACGGACGACGCCGCCATGCTCGAACTCCTAGGCCTGCCCGTGGCCACCTTCCCGGGGTCGCCGCGGAACATCAAGATTACGACGCCGGGAGACCTGGAGCTGGCCCGCGCCCTGGCCGCCATCTCGCCCGAAGACGTGCCAGACCCTTGACGCCCGCCTTGGCGCGGGCCACCCTATCACCGTGCGCGTTGGCATAGGCTACGACATCCACCGGCTTCAACCGGGCCGGCCCCTGGTGCTGGGCGGCGTCACCATCCCGGGGGAGACCGGCCTAGCCGGCCATAGTGATGCCGATGCCCTCCTCCACGCCATCATCGATGCCATCCTGGGCGCCGCTGGGCTCGGCGATATCGGCCAGCACTTTCCGCCCGGCGACCCCCAGTACGCTGGGGCCTCCAGCCGAGATCTCTTGGCCCAAGCTCTTGACCGGGTGGCGGAGGCCGGGTTCGCCGTCTCTTCCGTGGACGCCACCGTTATTGCAGAGCGGCCTCCTTTGGCGCCCCATATGCCGGCCCTGCGTGAGGCGATAGCGTCGGTCCTGGGGATTCCGCCCGGACGGATCAACGTGAAGGCCACTACCAACGAGGGGTTGGGGACTCTGGGCCGCGGCGAGGGGATAGCCGCTCTGGCGGTGGCTCTTCTGGTGGAGGCCACGGACTGACGGCTGCCTCCCCGGTCATGCTGAGGCCCTCTCGAAGCATGAGCCCACGGCCGCCGCGAGCTGCTGACGCCTGCAGCCCCTTTGCCGTACCCTAGGGCCGTGGACCTGTTCCTGCGCGATAAGGTCGTCATCGTCGCCGGCGCCTCCCGCGGCATCGGCAAGGCCACAGCGCTGGTCCTGGCGACGGAGGGCTGCCGGCTGGTCATGGCCGCCCGTGGCAACGAAGCGTTGCAACGGGCCGCCTCCGAGGCGGCGGAAGCTGGCGCCGACGTCCTACCCATCGCCTGCGATGTCACCGACGAAGGGAGCGCCGAGACCCTGGTGGAAGCCGCGGTAAAGCGCTTCGGTCGCATCGATGGCCTCGTCACCAGCGTACACTTCTCGGCGCCGGGGGAAGAAGACGCCGTGTGGCGCCAGCACTTCGACACCCTTTTCCTGCCGGCGGCGCGCCTGACGCGAGTGGTGACGCCCCACATGAAGGCAGGGAGCGGCGGCAGCATCGTCCACCTGGCGTCCATCTGGGGCCGGGAGGCTGGTGGCCAGCCTGGCTACAACGCAATGAAGGCGGCCCTGATAAGCTTCGCCAAGGCCATGGCCCGCCAACTGGCCCCCCACGGGATCCGGGTCAACACGGTGGCGCCCGGGTCCATCAGCCACCCGGGCGGCACCTGGTGGCGAAGGCAGCAGGAGGATCCGGAGGGCATGGCGCGCTTCGTGCAGGAGAACATCCCGATGGGGCGTTTCGGCACCGCCGAGGAGGTGGCCAACGTCATCGTCTTCCTGCTCTCGCCACGGGCCTCATGGGTCACCGGCGCGTGCATCCCCGTCGACGGTGGCCAGGGGCGGGCCTTCTAGCCGCCAGCGCTATCCTGGCAGGATGTCCGCAAAGCGTCTCGCGCTCTTGAATGGGCCCACGACGGCCAGATAGAACCGCGTGGGGTCCAAGATCTCCTTGGCCAGCCGCCGCAGATCAGCGGGAGTCACAGCCTCCATCTCAGCGACCGCCTCTTCCACGCTCCGCACCGTCCCCAGCAGCAGCTCTTGCCCCCCGGCCCAGCCACTCACGTTGCGGGTGTCTTCCATCCGCAGGAGCAGCCTCCCTTTGGAAAGTTCCCGCGCCTTTTCCAGCTCTTCCTCAGTCGGTCCGTGGGCATGGAGCCGCGCCACTTCCTCGATGATGACGCGCAGCGCTTCGACGGCCTTCTGCGGGTCGACCCCGGTGTAGATATTGAAGGCGCCGGTGTCCAGGAATTGGGACACGTAAGTGTGCACATCATAAACCAGGCCCCGCTTCTCCCTCAGCTCCATGAACAGCCGGGAGGACATGCCCTCTCCCAAGATCACCGAAAGGAAGGACAGGGCATAGCGGTCTGGATGGTTGAGAGGCAATCCTGGAGCGGCCAAGCTGATGTGGGCCTGCTCCGTCGGCTTGTGACGCAGCGCCCAGCGCTGGCTGCCCAAGCAGGACACGGGCTGCCAGGGCGTTGGCTGCCCGCCCGGCCAGTCTCGCAGAGCAGCCTCTACCGGCGCCAGAACCTCTTCATGGCTTATCGCGCCAGCGATGGAGATCACCATATTGTTGGGCACGTACTGCCGGCGCAGATAGTCCAGCATCTCATCCCGAGTGATGCCGGCTACAGACTCCGGCGTGCCGGCTACGTCTCGGCCTAGGGGGTTGTCCGGCCAGAGGATGGAATCGAGCAGCAGATCGGCCAACTGTGCGGGGGAGTCCTCCACCATGGCCAGCTCCTCCAGCACTACCCTCCGCTCCTTCTCCAGCTCCCCTGCGTCCATCAAAGGGTTCCGCACCAGATCCGACAGCAGGTCCAGCGCCAGCCTCACGTGGGGCCGGGCCACCTTGATGTAGTACACCGTGTACTCCCGGTCGGTCCCCCCGTTCAGGATGCCACCCACGCTATCGATGGCCTCCGCTATCTCTTTAGCAGTGGGGCGCTTGGCGCTGCCCTTGAAGAGCATATGCTCGACGAAATGGGAGATCCCGGCCTCGTCTGGCCGCTCGTAGCGGGACCCGGTGCCGACGTAGAAAGAGATGGAGACCGAATGCGTGTGAGGCAAGGGGGTAGTGAGTACGCGCAGCCCGTTGCCGAGGACTGCGCGCTCGTAGGGGCGGGGGGGAGCTTCTACGCTGGGCTTCTCGCTCATCATCGTTGGGGAGGGCAGACGGTTCTAGGTAATGAGAAGGCCCCGATGATTCGGGGCCTCTCTCGTGTTCTGGCCTCTACTGTCAGTGTAGGGGCGCGGCCCGGCTGGGGTCAACGCCCCCCTGTCGCCGAGGCCGGCACCGCGAGCGCCCTCCGGCACGCCCGGCGCAGCAGGCGAGCTCGCCGCGGTTCGCGGCTGCCAGAGGTCTTCATCCGCCGCCAATAATCGCCGCCGGATGACCCTCGGCCTACCCTGCCCAACACGAGGCCAAACCCGCTGTACCGCTGGAATGGATCCCAAGCCATCATAGTGAGTAAAGAATAGCCCCTCCTGAGACGCCCGTGGGTTTGGGCTCGGTTGCAGGTAAGGCGAGATGTGGTTAAGAGTGGGTGCCAGGAAGCGTCTCGGGCTCGGGCCCCTCAGCGCACCACCAGCACGGAGCACGTGGCATGGCGGACTATCTTCTCCGCCGTGCCGCCAAGAAAAGTTCCCCACACACCCGAATGGCCGCTGTGGCCGACCACCAACAGATCGAAGCCCCCACCCTCGGCGAAACGGACTATGGCCTGGGCAGCATGCCCTGCCACACTCTGCACCCTAAGGCTCAGACCCTCTCCCTCCGCCACCG
>DAOUAG010000055.1:0-8823 GCA_034433815.1 Dehalococcoidia bacterium
ACGACGGTTGTTCCGGGGCAGTAGCTGGCAGAGCTGGGGCAGGTATCTCGTCCAAAGGGACGTGAACCCGCAGGGGATCGACGGGGTGAT
Source organism: Dehalococcoidia bacterium (assembly GCA_034433815.1). Classification (GTDB taxonomy): domain Bacteria; phylum Chloroflexota; class Dehalococcoidia; order SM23-28-2; family RBG-16-64-32; genus DAOUAG01. Next base: position 91 of record DAOUAG010000055.1, read on the forward strand.
GTATGTGCCTCTGGAATATACGGCGGGGTTGACGGTGGCGCACCCCCCGGGCGAGGAGGCCGGGGTCGAGGGGACGCCTTCGCCGGATCTGGAGGGACGCCTAATCATCGGCCGCATCGGGTCCGAGGCTGGGCAGCTCATGGGCCCCGTCGCGGTGGCAGTCGGTCCAGGGGGCACCATCTGGGTGGCGGACAGTGGGAACGGGCGGGTGCAGGCCTTCGATGCCCGCGGGCAATCGGCAGGGATATGGGGGAGCTCGGGAAGTGAGCCCGGGCAGTTCAACCAGCCAGCGGGTCTGGCGGTGGCGCCCGACGGCTCTATATTCGTGGCGGACACCTGGAACCACCGGATACAGAAGTTCGGGCCGGACATGTCTTTCATGGGTGCCTTCGGAAAGGCCACGGGCGATCTCCTGAACCCTGGCCCGGACGAGATGTGGGGCCCCCGTGCCGTTGCGGTGGATGGCGATGGCAACGTCTGGGTGGCGGACACTGGGACGCACCGGGTTAGGAAGTTTGCACCGGATGGCACTTCCATCGCCTCCTTCGGCTCGCGGGGGCGGGCGCCCCGCCAGTTCGTCGAGCCGGTCGGCATAGCCGTGGGGCCTGATGGTTCTGTATTCGTGGCGGATGCCGGGAACGCCCGCATCCAGAAGTTCGCACCGGACCTGTCTTTCGTGGCGGAATTCCCGATACCGCAGTGGGCAGACCGGGATCCTCGAAACAAGCCGTACCTGGCCGCCCTGCCTGATGGCCGTCTTCTGGCCACCGATGGGCCCCACGGCCGGGTTCTTCTGATCGGGCGGGATGGGACCGTACAGGCGCAGGTAGAGCGTGTGGGTGAGCTGCCGTTGTTCTTCCCGGCTGGCGTGGCCTACGACGCTGAGAGGGGCTACGTCTACGTCACGGACAGCGCCGCGGGTTTCGTGGCACGTTTCCCGCTTACGGACTTTGCATTGCGATAACGGGGCGTCGCCCGTATGATGTGTGAAGATTGACACAATCGCCTTCTTGAGTGAGGAGAGGACGGCAGCGAGTGTCCCTCGGCACCAGCCATAGTTCCCGGCTATCGGCGCCGGGTCCCGCCCCGGAGGGCAGCGCCGGGGTCGCCGCGAGGGTTGCGGAGCTGGTCTCTGATCTGCGTCCCGATAGTGCTGGACTTCTGGACGCGCTACACCGCATCCAGCATGAGTTCGGGTACGTGCCCCAGGAGGCGATACCTGTGGTGGCGGGCAAATTGCGCACCACTCCTGCGCTCATCTATGGCGCCATCGGCTTCTATTCTGAGATCAGGACCACGCCTCCGGCCGAGCACGTGGTGGAGTGGTGCAGCGGCCCAGCCTGTCTCCTCCGGGGGTCTCTGAACATCCGCCGGGCGCTGGAAGCGGTACTGGAATGTGAGATGAACAGTGCGACGCCCGACGGACGGTTCGAGCTTAGGCTAGTGCAGTGCGACGGCACCTGCCGCTTGGCGCCGCAGATACGGCACAAGGGGCGTTACATCGGGCCTCTGAGCGTAAGCCAGGCGATCGAATGGGCTAGGACCCTGAAGTCGGAGCATGGGCCCGCCGAGTTAGAGGGCCAGGGAGGCGCGGCCTAGCCCGTGGCCACCTACGAGGAGCTCCGCAGGGCTGCCGAGGCCGTCTGGGCGGGCATCGAGAACCCGCAGCGGACGCTAGTGAAGGTGGGCGTCGCCACCTGCTCCCGGGCCGCTGGCGCGGAGGAGACGCTGGAGGCGCTGAAGCGCGAGATAGCGGCGCGGGGCCTGGCGGCCGACGTCATGACCGTTGGTTGTTTGGGTTTGTGCTACGCGGAGCCTCTGGTGGAAGTGCACCACCCCGGCCAGCCGCCGGTGCTCTACGGCGAGATCACAGCGGCTCGCACTGCGGCCCTGGTGGAGGGCGCCATCGCCGGCCGGGGCTTGATGCCGGAACTGGCGCTGGCGGTGGTCGGAGATGAAACCGTGGCGGGGGTACCCAGGCTCGCATCCCTGGAGTTCTTCGCCATTCAGGTGCGCCGGCTGATGGCCAACTGCGGGGTGATCGATCCCGGAAATATCGACCACTACATCGCACGCGGTGGGTACGAAGGGTTGGCCAAAGCCTTGCGAATGGGCGGCGAGGTGGTCATAAAAGAGGTGCTGGCGTCCGGATTGTGGGGCCGTGGCGGGGCCGCCTTCCCTACGGGGCGGAAGTGGGAGTTCCTGCGGGGCTCCGCTCGCAAGCCGAAGTACATGATCTGTAACGCCGACGAGGGCGACCCCGGCTCCTTCGTCAACCGAAACCTGATGGAGAGCGACCCCCATCTTATCATCGAAGGGATGATCATCGGGGCGATCGCGGCCGACGCTCAGAGGGGCTTCGTGTATATCCGGGATGAGTACCCGGTTCCCGTGGAGCGCATGCGACGGGCGGTGGAGCAGGCGCGGGCGAAGGGACTCCTGGGAGAGGATATCCTGGGTAGCGGCTTCTCCTTCGACATCGAGGTCGTTCGCGGGGCTGGCGCCTACGTTTGCGGGGAGGAAACGGGCCTCATCGCCTCTCTTGAGGACAGGCGGGGCATGCCCAAGATCCGGCCTCCGTTCCCGGCCCAGGCCGGCGTGTTCGCTCAACCTTCGAACGTGAACAACGTCGAATCGTATGCCAACGTTCCGCTCATCCTGCGCCAGGGGGCCGATTGGTACGCCTCGGTAGGCACCGAGAGGAACAAGGGGACGAAGATGTTCTCCCTCTCGGGGAACATCCAGCGGGTGGGCGTGCTGGAGGTGCCCCTGGGAACGCCCTTGCGGGACGTCCTGATGGTGGCCGGCGGCGGGCCGCCACCCGGACGTCAGCTGAAAGGCGTGCAGCCCGGGGGCCCGCTTTCGGGGGTGATCCCCGCGAGCGAGGTCGATATCCCCTTGGAGCCGGAACCCTTCAGGGAGCGCGGCATGCTCATGGGGTCAGGCGGTCTCGTCGCTATCGATGACAGGGCCTGCATAGTGGACTTGTGCATCTACTTCCAGTGGTTCGCCGAGGACGAGTCCTGCGGCCGGTGTACTACCTGCTTTGCCGGGACGAGGAGGCTTCTCGAGATACTACGGCGCATCGCCAGCGGGCGCGGCCGCGAGGCCGATCTCGAACTGGTGAAGATGCTGGGGGAGACCATGCGTTACGCCAACTGCGCCCATGGCCAGGCTGCCCCCACCAGCATCATGTCGATGCTGCGCTTTTTCGAGGCAGAGGTGATGGAGCACGTCCGGCGCAAGCGTTGTCCAGCCAAGGCGTGCCGCGAGCTGGTGCGGTACGAGGTGGTTCACCAGTCCGAGCTTCTGGAAGAGGCCCAGACGGTATGCCCAACTAGCGCCATCGTGCGTAACGGCGTCTACCGGATCGACCAGTCCAAGTGCATCAAGTGCGACGCCTGCCGGGAGGTGGCACCGTACGCCGTTGCGGTGGTGGACGAGATAGGGCCCGGGTAAGAAGCCATAGGACGGGGTGCTGCCCGTCCGGGCGTACATTGCGCGTCCCTCAGGTATAATACGCAGCGAAACGGGCCCCGCCGCGCGGGAGGCCTGAGCTGCCCATGACGACGCCCCTCCGACGCCAGTATCTGGCCATCAAGCAGCGCTATCCCCATGCCATCGTCTTCTTCCGCCTAGGGGACTTTTACGAGACATTCGATGAAGATGCCGAGACGGTGGCCCGGGAGCTGGAGATTACGCTGACCTCTCGGCCCGTGGGGAAGGACCAGCGCGTGCCCTTGGCCGGCATCCCCTACCATGCCCTGGAGTCCTATCTGGCGAAGCTCATCGCCAAGGGCTATAAGGTGGCCGTCTGCGAGCAGATGGAGGAGCCCGGCAAGGGGAAGAAGCTGGTGGATCGCCAGGTGGTGCGGGTTGTCACGCCGGGTACGGTGGTGGAGGACAACCTGCTGGACCGGGGCGCGAACAACTATCTGGCGGCCGTCGTCCCCGGCGAAGGATCGTGCGGCCTGGCCTATGCCGACGTCTCCACCGGCGAGTTCGCCTGTGCCCAGTTGGAGACCGATTCGTTAGGAGCTGAGCTGGAGCGCATCCAGCCTTCGGAGATAATCCATCCGCAGGGTGCAAGCCTCCCCGTGGGGTCATCCGCTGCTCTGACCCCCCTCTCGCGCGATGCCTTCGATGAACGTCTGGCCGCGGAGAGGCTGCTCGGGCACTTCGGGGCAGCCAGCCTAGAGGCGTTGGGCCTGGCCGGGCAACCGTTGGCTGTGAGCGCCGCCGGCGCCATCATCTCGTACTTGGCGGAAAACCAGCGGTCGGCGCTGGGGCAGATCACTCGCATCACGGCATACCATCCTGGGGGCTTCATGGCCCTGGACCAGGCGACGGTGCGCAATCTGGAGCTGTTCCAACCCCTGCGCGCCAACGCCAAGGGTTCGACGCTGCTCTCCGTCCTGGATCACACCAAGACGGCGATGGGAGCGCGGCTGCTGAGGCGCTGGATAACGAGGCCGCTACTCGACATAAAGGAGATAGAGAAGCGCCAGGACGGGGTGCAGTTTTTCTTTGCGTCAGCCATACGAAGGGCGCGCGCTGCCGGCGTGTTGAGCAGGATCCCCGACCTGGAGCGATGTCTGGCACGGGTAGCGGCGGCTGGGACGGCGCCCTCGGTAGGCACGGCTCGCGAGCTGTTGGCTCTCCGACGCGGCTTGGAGGCGGTGCCAGAGTTGCGGGCCATCGTCGGTAGCGAAGCCGTGGCCGGAGAGGGGTCGATGGGAGTGCGGGAGGAGCTGGCGTCGGCGTTACAGCCCTGCGCTGAGGCGGCGGCCCTCATCGCCTCAGCCATCGCCGATGAGCCCCAGGAAGGGGCCGTGATCCGGCGCGGCTTTTCGCCGGAGTTGGATGACCTGCGCTCGGTGGCTCGGGACGCGCGCCAGTATCTGGCGGAGCTGGAAGCTCGGGAGAGGGAACGCACCGGCATCAAGTCCCTCAAGGTGGGGTATAACAGGGTATTCGGCTACTACATAGAGGTATCGAAGGCGAACCAGCGGCTGGTGCCGGACGACTACCAGCGGAAGCAGACCTTGGTGGGCGGCGAGCGCTACACGACTCCAGAGCTGCGGGACCTGGAGTATAAGGTGCTGCATGCGCAGGAACAGCAAGAGGAGCTAGAGCGCTCTTTGCTGCGCCAGGTCTGCGCTCAGGTGTCAGCCTGGGGGCCCCAAATCCTGGCCACCGCTTCAGCCATCGCCCTGGTGGACGTCTACTGTGGGTTGGCCGAAGCGGCCATCCAGTACGGATACAGGCGGCCGGTGGTGGATTCCAGCGACGAGATCATGATTCGGGATGGGCGGCACCCAGTGGTCGAGCGCATGCTGCCGGAGGGGGCGTTTGTGCCCAACGACGCATATCTCTCCAGCTCGAGCGCCCAGGTGATCGTGCTAACGGGCCCCAACATGGCAGGCAAGTCCACGTATCTGCGGCAGGTCGCGCTCATCGTGTTGATGGCGCAGATGGGCTCCTTCGTGCCGGCGGCGGAGGCGCGTATCGGGCTGGTAGACCGCATCTTCAGCCGGGTCGGAGCCTTGGATGACATATCGGCCGGGCAATCGACCTTCATGGTGGAGATGGTGGAGACGGCGGCCATTTTACATGGAGCGACGCCGCGCTCCCTGCTCATCTTCGATGAGGTAGGGCGCGGGACGAGTACCTACGACGGGATGGCCATAGCTAGGGCCGTGGTGGAGTTCGTTCACAATCGGCCCGATGCCGCAGCGCGGACGCTTTTCGCCACCCACTATCACGAGCTGACGGAGCTGGCTTCGTTCTTGCCGCGGGTCAGGAATTACACGGTGGCCGTCGCCGAGGAGGATGGGCGGGTGGCGTTCCTGCACCGGATCTTGCCTGGGGGAGCGGACAGATCGTACGGGGTGCACGTGGCCCAGTTGGCTGGCCTGCCGCGCCAGGTCGTGGTGAGGGCGCAGGAGATACTGGCGGAACTGGAGTCGAGACAGCGGGGCCCGGCCCGGGCGCCGCGGCGGGAGGTGGCCGCGCAGCTCCCCCTCTTCGTTTCGGATGGCGGGCTGGCAGAGGAGATAGCGGCGCTGGACGTGGACTCCATGACGCCGCTCCAGGCCATCACCAAGTTGTACGAACTGGTGGAGAAGGCTCGGAGCAAGACGGGCCTTGTTCGGCGGGGTCCGGGTAGCTAGCACCCACCTTTGGCCCATCCTTCCGAGGGCAGGTGGGCACCTGATAGAATGCGGCTGGGGAGTCATCCTTGCCTATCCGCGTGCTGCCGCCAGACGTTGCCGCCCGCATCGCCGCGGGCGAAGTGATCGAACGCCCGGCGTCTGTAGTCAAGGAGCTGGTGGAGAACGCCATCGATGCCGGCGCCTCGCGGATCGCGGTAGAGGTCGCCGGGGGAGGCCTGGCGCTCATACGGGTCACGGATGACGGCTGCGGCATCGAACCGGAGGAGTTGGCCACAGCCTTCGAGCGGCACGCCACCAGCAAGCTAGAGAACGATACCGATTTGGCCCGGGTGCTCACGCTGGGCTTCCGCGGGGAAGCGCTGCCATCCATTGCGGCCGTGGCAGAGGTGGAGCTGGTGTCTCGCCCTCCCGGCAGCACCGCTGGGTCCTACATCCGGCTGGCGCCGGAGCTGCCGCCCGAGCGCGGCGTGTGCGGAGCGCCGGTGGGGACCTCCGTTAGGGTGACGGGGCTCTTCCAACGCCTGCCGGCCCGGCGGAAGTTCTTGCGCTCGCCGGCGAGCGAGGGCAACGCCATCGCCTCTGTGGTTACACACTATGCGCTGGCCTATCCCGAGATCCGGTTCAACCTCGTGTTGGATGGCAGGCGGGTCCTGCAGACGCCAGGGAGCGGGGACCTGCGGGACGCAGTGAGCGCGGTGTACGGAGCGGAGCTTGCGGCTGCGATGTTGCCGGTGCAATCCGGCGAAGAACGGATAAGGGTCGCCGGGCTGGTGAGCCCTCCCCATATCTCTCGAAGCACCCGGAACTACCTCAGCATCTTCGTGAACCGCCGGTGGGTCCAGAACCGGCGATTGGCATTCGCTGTGGAGGAGGCGTACGAAGGGCTGCTAATGACCGGCCGGCACCCCGTGGCGGTGCTGGACGTGCGTCTGCCTTGTGAGGAGGTGGACGTCAATGTACACCCCACGAAGGCGGAGGTGCGCTTCCAGGATGAAGGCGCCGTCTTTGCGGCGATTCAGCGCGGCGTGCGGGCGGCGTTATCGGAGTCCGCTCCGGTGCCCCATGTCGGAGCGTTTTCCGCGGCCTCACTGTCCGTGAGCCCATCGGTGGAGCACGCGCGGCTGTTATGGACGCAACCCCCCCGGCTTCGCGGTTCGGTGCCGGCTGATGGCGCGGGCGGAGCATCGCCTTTGCTGGCGGTTCCTGTGGCCACGCCGTCGCAGACGCTCCCAGCATTGAGGGTGATCGGCCAGTTCGGGGGCATCTACATCGTGGCTGAGGGGCCGGACGGTATGTACCTCATCGACCAGCATGCGGCGCACGAACGAGTGTTGTACGAGCGGTTTTGGCGGGCCCGGCGGCGCCAGCAGCCGGAAGCGCAAGGTCTGTTGGAGCCCATTACCCTGGAGCTCTCGGCAGCTCACCAGATGGCGTTGGAGCAGGAGAGGGAGGCGATCCGCGAGCACGGCTTCGACGTAGAGCCGTTCGGCGAGGGGACCTACATCGTGCGGGCGGTGCCGAAAGCGTTGGCAGAGGGCGACGTGCGGGAGGCAGTCTTGCGCTTCCTGGATGGCGTGCTTGAGGAAGAGGGGGGCGACCGGCGGGACCGGGTGGCGATGTCGCTAGCTTGCCACGGAGCGGTGCGAGCCGGCAAGACGATGTCGCTGGAGGAGATGCGGGACCTGGTGCGCCAGCTGGAGGAGTGCGAGACGCCCAACACGTGCCCTCACGGGCGACCGACGATGGTGCACATGAGTGTGGAGGCTTTGGCGCGGGAGTTCGGGCGGCGCTAGGCCCCGCCCTCATCGGGCGAGCGGTTGGCGGCCCAGCGGATGACCTTGGCGATGGCGTTGGCCGCGCGGGGGATGGTGGGATAGACGGGGAAGCCGGCACGCCAGCAACGCTCCTGGAAGGCGACGGCGCGTTCCATTCCTTCAGCGTCCAGCGGTTGGCGCAAGATGACGACGACGGGCTTGCCGATGGCCTCCCTGGCGCGGGCCATGTGCGCAACCGCCATATCCATGTAGAGCGTAGGATCTGCGTTCAGCCCGGCCATGAGGCGCCGGGCGTTACCCCAGCCCAAGGTGGTGTGGAAGACGACGGTGTCGATATTTTCGGCCTGTCCAACGATGCGCAGGGTCTCCTCCAGCTTGGGAGGCTCGAACACGGTGATGGTGTCGACAGGGTTGTTGACGCTGGTGCCAGCCACGGGCGTGAAGCGGCGCAGCTCTTGCTGCGTGTGCTCCGGAAGGACAGGGCAATCGAGGCCCGCCTCGGCGATCTCGTCGGCGGCAAACACGCTGAAGCCGCCGCCACCGCCGACGACGGCGACTCCGCGGCCCTGAGGAACACCCATGAAGCGAAATGCGACAGCGAGGTCTGCCATCTCGTCCACGCTCTTGACCAGGACGGCGTTAGCTTGACGGCAAGCTGCCTCGAAGACCTGGGATGATCCGGCCAAAGATGCGGTGTGGGACATGGTGGCTCGCCCGCCCGCCGGGGTCCGCCCGCCCTTGAGGACGATGACGGGCTTGGCGGCGGCTGCCTTGCGCAGGGA
>DAOUAG010000056.1:0-2735 GCA_034433815.1 Dehalococcoidia bacterium
CCAACGGATCCGCCGACGGGATTCGGAGTACCGGCCGGCGGCGGGTTCAGTTCGAAGTCCCATGTGGTATCGAACCCGTTCACGCCGATGGTGAAGGCATCGACGTTACCATCGAAGCCAGGCCATGGCCCGCCGGCCTTAAACTGGACGTTTCCCACCGAGGCGCGTATGCCAGCGTTGGGAAAGGCCGCCTTTACCTCGTTCCACGTGCAAGGGTTCCCTATCGGGCAGACGGAGCTCCCTGGGGCTCCTGATGCCCACCAGTTGCCGGTGGTAAGCTCCAGGGCTGGACTGATGGTGTCCCACGTCTGCCAGACTCCCTTGACCACCGCCTGGGTGTAGTAGGGCTCGAACACCAGCCGCCCTTGCCAAGAGGTGTCCGAGTCCGTGAGGTCGTAGTCTATGTCCAGTTGAAGGCTCGTCGCCAGGATGCTGCTCGCAGAAGATGAAGGGTCCTGGTAGGTGCTGTACCGGAGGGATGTAATCTGGTCTAGTCTTACCCCAGCGTAGGCATTAGTCAGGAGCAGCATCCGTCCTGTGGCGTCAACGGTGAAGTGGGCGCTGCCGGTCCCCAATGGTGGGCTATTGGGCCCTGAGACCAAGTCGCCCGTGCCGTTGGGTTGCTCCTGGAAGAATGTCCAACCCATCATGTTGGCCGGGGTTACTATGTTCGTGAGCCCGGCCGTAGAACCTACGGATGGCCCGAGAACAAGGGCCGCAAAGGCCAAAATCACGATGAGAAAAGCGCGCAAGACCCCCGCCGGCAGATGACGCATCGCGCCGCACCCCCTTTCGTTGTGGCTTTCATTATCGTCAAGCGAGAAGAAAAGTCAACCCCTGGGGGCAAGAATTTCAGAGAAATAGCCTTGCCTGGCGAACCGTGCGCTTACTAACCCATGCTCCGCCGGCAGCGGATACTACACCGTGCTCACAGGACCGTAGCCCCGGTGATGTGGTGCAGCAGGTCCGCGCCGAGCAGTCGCGCGCCCCCGCTCGCGCTCGCGGAGCAGGCACACCCTTCTGCAATTTCTGGTACGATCGGGGCGGTACGGAGTAGTGCCCTAGCCTGCACAGACATACGCAATGCTACCTTCAGTAGCCTTTAGATTACTGGCTCTCTTGCGCCTGACAAGGGTGGCTCAGGCGTCGGTGGCGGCTGGCTCCTTGGTGGGACTCGCTGGCACGGCTCTCTACTTGGCTGCAGCAGCCGGCCTCGTGGCGTTCGAGGATGTCGCCGTAGAGGACCCTGCCGAAACCACTCTATTCGCGGCCCTGCTCGTCACGCCCTACCTGCTTGCTCTCTGGGGGGCCGCGGTGTTGGCGAGGCACCCCACGTTCAGCCTGACCGCCCTTGCGCTTGCCACCGCGCTCTCCCTCACGCACGCTCTTCTAGCCGCACTCACCGTGTTCGGGCTGTGGTTCCTCGTCGCCGCGACGCTTCTGGCTTGCGGTAGTGCGTTTCTCTTCGTCTCCCGCTTCCGCGGCGACGCGGGCGCCACAAGGTAGTTCGTCGCAGAGGTTGGCCACCACGGGGGCAGCCCTTCGCTCCATCTGCCGTCCGCACGGCATGCGCGCAGCATGAGCCGGCGCGCATGGCGGGTGGTATGGCGCGGACACTACCGGCGCCCATCGTACACGAAGGCGATTATTGCCGGATAGAGGCGTCAGCAAGCGTTAGGAGAAGCTTTTACGGCCTTGCAAGGTGGAGATCGTGGTTTCGGATCCCGCTGGTGGCACCAAACCACCTACCGCCGTTCCCGACCACACGGCCTCCCGAACCATCGCACCGGCTAGACACGCCGCCTGCTATAATCCCCCTAGCCTATAGGAGGGATGCTATGCCCGACTTCCAAGACATCTTGTTCGAACGCCACCACCGGGTGCGAGGCGCTGCCTGGATCACCATCAACCGGCCAGACGTCATGAACGCCTTCACCGGACGAACGCTGACGGAGATGCGGGAGGCGGTAGATGTGGCCTCTGCGGACCCCGAGGTGGGCGTCATCGTCATCACCGGCGCCGGTGACCGAGCCTTCTGCGCCGGCGGCGACGTGCGCTGGCTCCAAGAAGTGCAACGTGAAGGAGCCGCCGAAGCGGCGCCCGTCGACCCCCACGCCGGCATCGAAGACTGCCTCAAGCCCGTCATCGCCCGCGTCAACGGCTACTGCATAGGCGGCGGCAACCACCTAGCCTACTTCGCAGACTTCACCATCGCCTCAGACAGGGCCATCTTCGCCCAGGTGGGGCCGCGGGTTGGCAGCCCGGCCGCAGGGCACTACGTCTCCTACCTGACGTACGTCGTGGGGGCCAAGAAGGCCAAGGAGATATGGATGCTCTGTCGCCGCTACTCGGCCCAGGAGGCGCTGGAGATGGGCCTCGTCAACGCGGTGGTGCCCCACGAGAAGCTTGACGAAGAGGTGGACCGCTGGTGCCAGGAGCTCATGGCCAAGAGTCCTAGCTGCCTCAAGATCCTCAAGGCCTCCTTCCGGGAGGTCTACCGCCCTCTGCGAGAGGCCCGCCGCAACTGGGTGGCAGAGATCGCCCCGGACTTCTTCAAGAGCGGGGAGGCCGACGAAGGCAAGAAGGCCTTCCTAGAGCGGCGGGAGCCGGACTTCTCCCGTTTTCCCCGATAAGGCACTGGCCCCTGGGGCCGGCGCTCCGGCCGATCCGGGCAGCGTGATTGTGCCAGCTTTCACGCTCTGCTAGACTCTGCCGTCGGAGGTAAAGCAAGAGAT
>DAOUAG010000057.1:0-3044 GCA_034433815.1 Dehalococcoidia bacterium
GGCCGCTGCCGCCACCACTCGTCGTCGATGCGCCAGGTCTCCAGCACCGCCTCCACGGCGCAGCGCTGGCCCGAAAGCCAGACGGCGATAGGTCGGCCGTCATCGCCGGCCTCCACCCGCACCGGCCGCGGGCGGTTCAGGGGGCGCAGGCGGGGCGCCTCGGCAGGTCGAGCATCCAATTAGGTCACCTCTCTAGCAGCGACACGTCAAAGTCCGGGTGGAACGGGTTCAGGTAGCGGACGCCTTCAATCACGCGGCCATGTTCCTCATCTTCAGTAAGTATGTAAGGGATTCCGTTCAGCTTCGTGACTGCCCAGATAAGGGCATCCCAGAAGGCCAGGCCGTGGTCTTGGCACCCCCGGCAGCCATCCATGACGACAGGAGGAGTGAGGGGGAGGACCCTGCAGGAGAGTGTGAAGTCTTCAACGTGAGCCAGAGCTTGGTCGTGACTGAGGGGTTGGGGCAGACGCCACCGGACGGCTCTGAAGAACTCCGTCAAGCACTGAACGCTAAGGACCGCCAACCGCCGCGCGATCAGAAAGTCAAGGACATCCAGTGCCTTCCGTTGTTTCGCGTGATCGCGAGGGTCGAATATGTAGACCAAGATGTTCGAGTCAACGAGAATACCGCTCAAAGCGCTCCTCGTAAAGCTCTTCGCGTGTCCAGTCCCTGCCGGTCTGAGGAACGTCCATATGCATTCGTTCCTCCGCTACCTTCCTGATATGTTCCCATGCACGCTTTCTGATGAATTCGATCTCCTCTTCCCATGCTTCCCGGGGTGGCCTGAAAGACGGCTCACTGACCAGCACCTTCTCGATTCCAAGCCGCAATAGCGCCGCTTCCGATACACCGAGCTCTCGCGCTTTGCGCTTCAGCAGCTCTTCCTGCTCAGGCCTAATGTAAATCTGCTTGCGTACCATTCGTGCCATTGTGATGCACTCCTTGTACATCACATTATACATCACTTAACTCGGCCCAAGCCGCCCGTCGCTCCGGGATGCGCGACCATGGCTCCACCTCCACTACTCTTCCGATGAAGGGCCTCCCGAGCTGCGCGCGGAGCTGCCGCGCGGCCTCCTGCACCTGACGCTCCAGCTTCGCCCGGCCGCCGTCGAACATCGATCCCTGCTTGCCCGACTCGGCGCTGAGGCCTACCAGCTCCACCTCCAGCTCCTCGACGGGTCGCTCCGGCGGGTGCCGCTCGACGGCGCTGCGCACGGCGAACCAGGCGTCGCGGGGGTCGGCCAGCGCCTCGCGGAAGGGCACCGGCAGCTCCCACGCGCCGCTGCCATCCAGAGCGGCCCGTATCACCACCTTGCGCACCCAGCGCCCCTTGCGGTCGTTGTCCTGATAGGCGGCGAAGACCAGCCGCTCCAGGCCCGCCAGGATCGCTTCCAGGCTGACGGCAGGCGTGGGCAACTGAAGCCGTCGCACTATCGTTTCCTCCTTCACCCGCGCCACCAGCGGCTCGAGGTCGATGCCGTTGGCCAGCTCCCAGCAGCGCTTGCCCTCCAGACCGAACTGCTGCTGGAAGGCGCCCAGAGGCATCCGTGCCACCTGGCCGATGGTCTCGATGCCCAGCAGGCGCAGACGCCACAGCATCGGCTCGCTCATCGGCAGGTGATCGACGGGGAGAGGCGCCAGGAAGGCGGCCTCCTGGCCGGGCGGGACCGCCTTGGCCAGGCCGGGTCGGGTTGTGGTCGCCGCCACCTGCGCCGGGAACTTCCCGCCGGCGATGCCGACCGCGGCCATGAAGCCGAGGCGCCGGTGCAGGCTGGAGATGAGCTCCTCGGCCAAGGATCTGGGGTCGCCCGAGAGGCCGCGTAGCGAGACGTAGGCGGTGCCGAGATCCCCTGGCTCGACCTCCGGGCTGTAGCCTTCGAGGAAGTCCAGCGCCTGATCGAATCGGCGCTGGTAGTGAGGGATGTCCGGCGGCAGGATGACCGCTCGGGGACAGAGGCCGATGGCTTCGGACATGCGCATGCCGCGTCTGACGCCCGAAGCTTCCGCGCCGAGGGAGCAATCGAGGACGGTGGCATCGCCGATCAGAATGAGCCGCGCGGCGACATCAGGCCGGCGCTGCCGCTCGGCCTCGACGGCGAAACGAGGGATATGCACGCAGGCGACGCTTGTCCTGAGGGGCATAGGGCGACCTCAGCCCTGAGGCTAGAACAGGCGTTCGGTTTTGTCAAGTCCATTGTGTCCCCGGGTGACTTTGCAAGGTGGCCGGGTCTCCGTTATGATGAGGCATGGAGCGGTCAAGCCGCTCCGTATCATGCCAGGGGCTGTCGTTGCCGAAGTGGCGGAATAGGCAGACGCGGCAGACTCAAAATCTGCTGCCCCGCGAGGGGCGTGCCGGTTCGACTCCGGCCTTCGGCACCAACGAAAGAGATATCGCGGCCCAGTGCCGAGTGGTGTAACGGTAGCACACGGGACTTTGGATCCCTTGGTCCAGGTTCGAATCCTGGCTCGGCAGCCAGAGCGTAGGCCCGCCTCGCGGTGCTCGCTGGCGGCGAGAGGCTATGGCTAGCAGCTGGGCAGATAGCCAAGGGAATACGCGCTCCCCGGTAGCTCAATCGGTAGAGCGGGCGGCTGTTAACCGCTAGGTTCCAGGTTCGAGTCCTGGCCGGGGAGCCAGTTCTCTTATTATCCGAACTTACAATGTAGGCCTGCTCTCCCAGGTCCACCCCTGGAAGCTGGTGCAGGGTCACGTTGACTCGGTACCACTTCGAGCGCACCCTCCTTGGCGGGGTCGAACAGGTGCACCTCGACTTCCCGAATTAGCAGCTGGAACAGCTCCTTCTGGTCCTCCAGGGGGAGCAGGTTCACCAGCCTCTCGAAATCCTGGAGGCTCCGCCGGATGATTTCCGCGTCCACGACCCGCTTCTGCCGGCGCTCAATATCGAGTTGAAGCTTTTCGCACAAGGCGAGGAGCCGCTCCTTCTCCCGCACGAGTTGCTTGTATTTTTCTCGCACGTCCTCGGAGAGCATGTCCTCCTGCTTCATGACCTCGATGATGCGCCGGATACCGATCGTCAGCTTTC